>DAOUVM010000092.1 GCA_030667645.1 Ardenticatenales bacterium
CACCGTCTACAGCATTCACAATCTGGGCTATCAAGGGTTTGCCGGCCGGCTGATCCTCCGCTTTGCCGGGCTGGACGAGTCCCTCAGAATCATGGAGGGGATAGAAGATCCGGGGCAGTTCAACTTTATGGCCCGGGGCATCCGGCATGCCGACATTATCAGCACGGTCAGCCCAAGCTATGCGGCCCAGATCTTGACCGATGAGTGGGGAGGCAGGCTTGCCCCGCTGCTGCGGGCTCGCAAAGACCACCTGGTGGGCGCCCTTCGGGGGCTGGATCACGACCGGTGGAATCCCTCCACAGATCCGCATCTGATGACCCGCTACAGCGCGGAGCAGATCGAGAAGCGAAACGAGAACAAGCGAGCGTTGCTGGGGGAAATGGGGATGCCGGTCCGAGAGGATATTCCGCTAATAGGGATGGTCAGCCGCCTGGTGGATCAGAAGGGGTGCGACATTGCTGGGCCGGTGGTGCGCCGCCTGCTCCGTGGTGATGGCGGTGAAGCGTATTATGTGCTGCTCGGGGTAGGACTGCCCAAATATCACGCCATGTTCAGCGGGATTGCGGCGGACTTTTTTGATCGAGCCCGGGTTATGCTCAAGTTCGATGTCCCGCTGGCACATCGCATCTTTGCTGGCAGTGACATCTTGTTGATGCCCTCGCTGTACGAGCCGTGTGGCACCGAACAGATGGCAGCGATGCGTTATGGGTGCGTCCCGGTGGTTCGATCCGTGGGCGGACTAGCGGACACGGTGAGCGATTTTCAACCTGCTGTGCTTGAGGCGATGGGGAGCGGAGACGAGCCGAAGCCCAGCACCGGCAATGGCTTTGCCTTCACACAGTACGACGTAAATGCTTGTTGGGATGCGTTGCACCGTGCTATCGAGACCCGCACCGATAGAGACACCTGGCGCACATTGCAGCAGCGTGGAATGGCCAGCGACTATTCCTGGGAAGCGGCGGCGCCCAAATACGTAGAGCTCTATCACCAGGCAATCAGAGTTCGAAGGGGGTAGGCCGCGCAGGCCCGCATATGAGTGACCAGGTCATTTTCAAGGCTGACAAGGAGCACGGTGGCCTCCAATTCGCTGTACCTCTGATCATGTTGGTCGCCGGCATCGTCGGCTTTATGTCAATCGACTCTCTGGTGCTGGCTCCGCTGCTGGGTGGGGGGGAGTGGGACAGTTTTCGTCCAGCGCTGCGTATTGTGCTCTCAATCACGTCGGGAGTCGTTGTGGGAGGGCTGGCGGAGATGGCTTTCAAACGGTGGTGGGGGAGCGGCAAGGAATTGCGTCTGGATGCCGGTGGTGTGACTATTGAGCGGAAGGAAGAGCAGCCAGACCGAATAGAATGGAGCAAGCAGGTATCCCTGCTGTACTGGAAGTATGGGTTGCGCAGCTATCAGCGCGGAGGCAGGGAGCGCCGGCTTCCCGCCAGCCACTTGCTGTTCTCCTGCCGGCTGCTCCAGGATGGCTGTTCCGTCATCGTTTACGGGTACCTTTCGCCCAAGCAGGCCCGGGATGCGCCGGATCACGCTCGCTTTGTCGAGCTCAATGTGGCTGAACTGCACCGGTCTGGTCTTGGCGAGCGTCTCAGCCGGCCGGCACGCCCACGCATTTCGGCTGCCATGCTTTCCGGCCAACACGGTACGATATGGGCAGCGGAGAGGGAGCGCTGGGTGATCGGGTTTGAGCTTGAACCCATTGATTTCCTATCCTTCGTGGATGCGATACCCGCTCCGGTCTAACCTGGGATTGCTGGCCAGCCTGTTGGTGATCATGCTGGCCTCACGGCTTGACCCTGGGAGTGCGCCAGTTGTTGCAGCGGCCGGCCCATCGGACATCCGCTTTGGCGCAGTCGAAGCCTATCGCGCACCCGCCGCTGCCTGGCAGGCGGGGGTCGCCTGGCAAAGGGTCCGCTTTCACTGGGCTCAGATCCAGGCCGGAGGACCGGGGGAGTGGAACGATGGGGAATTCACCGACGAGGTACTGGCAAGGGAATTGGCAGCCGGTCGCCAGGTCATTGGGTTGCTGATTGGCCTGCCGGAATGGGCCAACGAGAGCGGGATTCCCCGTGGATTGCACATGCCGCACACCGACTCGGGCAATACCTGGGCTGCTTTTGTGCGAGCAGTGGTCGGCCGCTATGCGGGGAGGATCGACCACTGGATTATCTGGAACGAGCCGGATGTTTGGGATCCGAATCACCCAGGTCATACCTGGGGCGGGAGCGTGGACGATTTTCTCCAGCTCACGCGTGCGGGATACGTCACTGCCAAAGAGACCAACCCCAGTGCGGTCATTCATCTGACGGCTGTTACTCATTGGTGGGATGCTGCCTTTGGCCGGGATATCTACTTTCGGCGATTCCTGGACCGGCTCGTGGCCGATCCTAATGCGGTCGGCAACAACTACTACTTTGACGTTGCCACGCTCCATCTCTACTTTCAGCCCCACTATATCTTTGACCTTACGTCCTATTATTATGGCTTGATGGGGACCTATGGCATCTGGAAACCCATATGGATAGTGGAAACCAACGCCGCCCCTTCAACGGACCCTAGTTGGCCGGTCGCGGATCCCCGTTTTCATGTCTCGCTGGAAGAGCAAGCCGCCTACATCCCGCAGGCGCTCGCACTGGGGCTGGCGGCCGGGGCAGAGCGGATTGGCATCTACAAGCTGATTGATACCCCCGGGGACGCGGCCGCGAACCCGGAACCTTTCGGGCTGATTCGCGCCGACGGGAGCCGCCGGCCGGCCTACACTACGTTCCAGGTCGCCACCGCGATGCTGGCCGGTTCGACCCGCGCCATACGTGATCGCTGGGACGATGTGGGGCAGGTAACGATGGAGCAGCGCGGCGGGTCAGTGACCGTCCTCTTTTCCCGTGTTCCCGGCCAGCGCAGTGCCACGGTGGTTGCGAACAGCCCGACCGGGACGCTGGTTGACATGACGGGCAACCGGCGGATGATCAGCGCCCAGGACGGTCTCTTCCACATAGAGCTACCACCCGCTCCATGCAGCCAGTCGGTTGCCGAGTACTGTATGATTGGTGGGCCAACCTATTACCTGGTGCAGGGAGCGCCGGTCGCCGTGGCCCCTTCTCCAACGGCCTCTGCTAGCCCGACGGCGGCGCCTGCGCCAGCGACCACAACACGGGCGCCAACCGCGTGGCCAACTGTCGCCTTGTCAACTGCAACCGCGAGGCTGACTGCCACCACCGGGCCGACCAGGACCGCGCGACCAACTTCCACGGCGAGGCCGACTGCGACCGCGCGGCCGTCTGCCACCGCACGGCCGACCGCAGCCGCGAGGCCGACTGCCATCGTCGAGCCGACGGAGACCGCGAGGCCAACATCCACTGCCCGGCCGACTGCCACCCCTTTGCCTTTTCTCGATGCACCCCCGCCCACATCTGTCGCCCAACTCGGCGCAGCTACTACCACCCTTCGGCCTACCCTACCCGCCCAGAGCTCATCTCCGGAATCTCACCGGCCGGCAACTGGCCACTCTAGCAGCCTGTTAACAATCGGCGCCGTTATGCTGGTGGCCGGGCTCGCCGGCCTGGGTGTTTGGCTCAGACGTAGATAGCGTGGGCATGCACCAGGACCCGCCCTGCCCGCTATTGCAGTGTAAGCGGTGCTTTTTGCGTTTCGACACGTGCGACAGCACCAGTTGCGTGTCCTCCGGTCTGTGCTATAGTTGTGTCCATGGGTAGCTCTTTCTTCCGCGTGCGAGGGGCGCGCCCCTCAATTCGTCCCGCAATCACCTGGCTGATGGGCTTGCTGGTGATGTCAGGACTGGCTGGCGCGTGGCACCCAAGCGAGGCAGTCGATGTGCTTGCCACCGCAACCAAGACTGCCACACCAACTAAAACCCCCACCGCCACTCCCATTCATGCCGACCAGTATGAACCCAACAACGATTTTGACTCTGCCACCCCTATCTCGGTGGGCGGCTCTTTATCCAGCCTCACCTTGTGGCCACAGGGCGACACCGACTATTTCAAGTTCTGGGGAAAAGCCAGTCGAACTTATCAGGTGCAGTCCACTCTAGATCCTGGGTTGGATTCCTATATGCGGATATTCGGGCCGGCCGGGGCGGGTCAATTGCTGGGTGAGAATGATGATTTGGAGCCGGGCAATCTTGGCTCGCGTGTTATTTTCACGGCTCCGACGGAAGGCTTTTATTTCGTCGAATTGACGAACCGCGACCCGACGGACCCGGTCGGACGGACCTACCAGCTTGGCGTGGATGAAGTGCCCGGAACGCCCACCGTGACACCAACACCGGCCGAGTCGGAAGTCAGTGCGACTCCGTCCGTTGCACCCACTGCGATTCCGGGTGCGGATGCCATGGAACCCAACTATGATTTTGAACACGCCAGCGTTCTGGGAACAGGTGTTCAATATAACGACCTGAACTTTGTTCCCTGGGCCGGCAGCGACCCCAATCAACAGGACAATGATTTCTTTCGCATCTGGGTCAAGCCAGGGCTGTTTTTCAGTTGCGAGACCCTGGATCTCACGCCGGGCACCGACACCAACATGATCTTTTACCTGGGGCCATCCTTTGAACAGGGCGGGCCAGGGAACGATGACCGCGCGCCTGGCGATTACAGCAGCAAGGTGAGTTGGTATTCAACCTATACTGGGTGGCTCTATATCCTGGTTGGCCCACGTTGGGCTGGCATCCCTCCCCATCAGTTGGCCCCGTTTACCTATAGTCTCAAATGCTCCCTGGATGAGGAGCCGACCCCGACGCCTCTTCCCCCGACGAGCACGCCTCGACCCACTTTGTCGGCGCCCTTGCCCACTTATACACCGATGCCGACCTATACGGCTTTTCCGTCAGCCACACCTCAACCCACTGGTGTGGTCCAGACGCCACCGGCGACGCAACAGCCTTCGCCAACCTCGCAACCCATCCCGCTCAGCATTCTCCCATTGCCCACCGCGACGCCGGCAGGGCTGGCACTCCGGGTGATCACGGTAGATTTTCTGATTTACTATGATGCCAACGAGAACCTGAACCCTGAGCTGGAAGAAGGGATCCGTGATCTTGCTGTCGCTGTATATGATACGGTCGGCGGCGAAATGGTGGCTTTTGGATACACCGGTGAGAACGGAGGTCTGCACTTTGGCCCCTTGAGTGTGACAGGGGTCGTTCGAGTGGAGATCGCCTTCCTTGGGTACAGTCGACGATTGTCCGGGACGATGGAGCAGATAGAGGTCCGCATTGCTCCCCAGCCGCTGCCGGAAGATATCCCCTAGGAGGAGCGCAGGTGTCGAACAGCCAGCTACCCGAACCCTCCTCGTGGCCCGCTGCTGAAGAAGCAGACGTTTCCCAATCCCGGACTCGCCGCATTCATCCCCCGCTCCTCGTCGGCGCTGTGGTGGCCGCGGCGATCATGCTGGCTCTCTTCGGGGCTCTGATTCTCCGCTCGTTGATCGGTAGCGAAGAGTCTGAACCAGTACCGACTCTGGATCCCACCACCTTGTCGGAGTATGTGCTCCCCGCGACTGGTCCCATCTTGGTAGATGGGGGCACCCCGCAGGCGCAGACCAGCACTCCGATATCCGTCACGGTGAAAGGGCTGAACTTTTCCATCCTGCCCTATCAGGTTAAATCGGATGGCCAGTGGCACTATCCGGCCGGCCAATCCGGTACAGCGGTATGGGTGTATGGGACGATCATCAACTATGTGATCGGAATTGAGCAAACTAGGGCCAATACGGCCGCATTGGAGAGCCTGGCCCCAGGCGACGAGATCACCATGGCCACCTCCAATGGATTGGTCTATCATTTCGATTTTTCCGACCGCACGGTCCTCGATCAACGAACGGGTTCGCACCTCTCTGATCTTTTTACACAGACGCGCCCCGGTTTGACGCTGGTCTCCCTAGGAGGGGAGGAGGAGACCCGATTGGTCGTTTACGCCGAGTACCGGATGGCGGAGGTCGGTTCGGAGACCGGACCGCGGGCGGATCTGAGCGTCGCGGTTGGCGAGCCGGCACGATTGGGGGATGTGGTCGTGACCGTCCTGGGTGCATCGTACACATACGATAGCCCAAACGCGCCCGAGGGATGGGCTCTTTATCTGGTGGATTATCGGATCGAAAACCTCTCCCAGCGAGTCCTGGACCCGAACCGATTCCGCATGGATTTACAGGATGGCATGGGGAACGTTTACTCGCTCAATCTTCCTGCCAGCCAGGCGGGAACTTTTGGCTACCTGATGCTTGCCATACCGTCCAACACGGTGGCCCAGGGAACGGCCGGGTACCTCGTCCCCGCCGCGCTGCAGGGACCCAAGCTCAGCTGGACCATCTCAGAGCTCGGCGCGCCTCAGAACGTAGTCAAGGTTCTGATAGACTTTGAGGGCCCGCAGGAAGCCATCGATCCGCACTTGATGGCGGCCGTCGATCTGAGCGGGGCGGAGCTTTCCGGCGACCGGACGTTGCTCTCCGTTGAAGGAAGTGTTGTCAACAGCAGCGAGAGCGAGCTGGTGATCACGGCTGAAGCAGTGACTCTGGTCGGGGCCGGGAACTCTATGCCACTGCGAGCGGCCGATCCTGCCCTTCCCTGGGCTGTCCCCGCCGGGGGTGTCGTCAGCTTTCGCGTGACCTTTCAACGTCCTGCTTCCACCGTGGCCACTTTCACCGTGCAGGGCCAGCGATTTGAGATAGGGGGCTTGGAATAGCGGTAGCCGGGGATGCAAGGCTGACGCCACGCCGGTGACGAGGCAGCACCGGATCGCGTTCCGGGATGAGCTTTCCCCAGGCGTTCACGATGGCCAGATCTCTGTGGACGCGGGTCAGGCCGGGGTGGGGGATATCAAGGGGACCCATGCAGTATGCTGATCACAATATGCGCGGACGTTCATGACAATATCTGGAAACTGGCTGATGCGCTACCCGGGATGAATGACGGGGAAGTGCTCTTGTTTTGCGGCGATTTCTGCGCCCCTTTTTCGCTGGATCAGATGGCAAAAGGGTTCGACGGAGCGGTTCATGCAGTCTTGGGCAACAATGATGGCGATGGACGGCTCCTGAGCCGAGTCGCGGCCGCGGCCGGAAATGTGACCTTGCACGGCGAGTTGGCCGAGCTTGATCTTGCGGGATATCGGGTGGCGATCAGCCACTACCCGGAGATAGCAGCCGGGCTGGCTGCTTCCGGCCGCTATGACCTGGTCTGCTATGGTCACGATCACACGCTAAGTACGAGCAAGTTGTGGGGTGCTGGCTGGTCAACCCAGGGGAGATAATGGGACGGTTCGGCCGGAGCAGCTATGTCATCCTGGATTCAAAGGCGGGCAGTGTAGCGGCCGGCGGCTAGCATCATTGAGGTTTCGGGACGGACAGCGTATTGAGATGAGAAAATGACAAAAGCTCAGACACCAGAGACAGAAGAATTCGAGTATCGGGCGGAGATCCGCCAACTGCTCAGCATCCTGGCACACTCGCTCTATACTAGCCAGGAGATCTTCTTGCGCGAGCTGATCTCAAATGCTTCCGATGCGCTCCATCGGATTCAATTCGAGATGCTAACCAATCGGGCGGTGGCCAGCCCGGAGATCGAGTTGGCCATCCACGTGCAGATCGATGAGGATGCGAAAACCATTACCATCAGCGACGGTGGAATTGGCATGACGCGCGAGGAGTTGATCGAAAACCTGGGAACCATTGCCCACTCCGGCGTAGAGGCTTTTCTGAGCAGTCTGCAGGGGGAGAACAGACCGGACGCAGACATGATCGGCCGGTTTGGGGTCGGTTTCTATTCGGCTTTTATGGTAGCCGAAGAGGTGCGGGTGGTCTCGCGCTCGTACCGGCCGGACGAGGAGGCGTTTGAGTGGATCTCCGAGGCGGGAGATGGCTATGCCATCGCCCCGGCAGAGCGGGACGAGCGGGGAACCAGCGTCACACTCAAGCTCAAGGAAGAGGCGGTCGAGTTTGTCTCCAACTGGAAGCTGGAACAGGTCATCACAAAGCACTCCAACTATATCCCGTTTCCCATTTACCTCAATGACCGGGTGATCAACCAGCAGAAGGCCGTCTGGCGGCAATTGCCCAGCGAGGTGACGGATGAAAAGCACAATGAATTCTATCGTCAACTGACGCTGGATTTTGAGGAGCCGCTGGTCCGCATCCACATCAATACGGATGCTCCGCTCCAGGTCTATGCCTTGCTGTATATACCATCCAGGCGAGAACGTGGACCACTCGCGCGGCAGACTGACTTTGGGCTGCGGTTGTATTCCAAGAAGGTGCTCATCCAAGAGCA
>DAOUVM010000217.1 GCA_030667645.1 Ardenticatenales bacterium
AACTTGGTTGCCGCACCCCACCGCGGCTGCTGCGTGGTGGAGGGAGATGGAAACTCACTCATGTCGTCAAGTATAGCCAGATACGCAAAGCGGGCAAGATGCCGTGCTCGTGTTACGACGCAAAAGTACTTTTCAAGGAATAACTTTGCCTTTCCAATGGTGATTCACGGGTAGAGCGATCACAGAACCGCAAAGTTGGTGTTTCTGAAGTACGAAGAAAGAGCCTTGCGGAGGACAATCCCTCCGCAAGGCTCGTCGCATTTCACGCCTGCTGGTCCGGTTTAGCTCCGTCGCGGGCGCCGGTTGCGATCTCCTCCCGGCCGGCCCCTTTTGCTGCCGGGCCGGTCCTTGGATCGCGCCTCTTCCAGCGTCCAACCCTCCAAAACAGCCTGTCGCGACAGGCGTATCTTTCCACCCGGATCAATGTCTGTCACCATCACCATGATCTCGTCCCCCATCTGAACCACATCCCCGACGCTTTCCACATGATAGTCGGCCAATTGTGAGATGTGCACCATGCCATCCATCCCGGGCAATATCTCAACAAAGCAGCCAAAGTCGGTCAGCCGAACGACCTTGCCAGTGTAGATTCCGCCCAACTCGGCATCTTCGGTCAAGGCCTCAATCGCTGCGATCGCCGCGTCTGCCTTGGCCCCGTCAACACCGGCAATAATGACCGTGCCATCGTCTTCCACATCAATGGTCACGGCATATTCGTCCTGCAACGCACGGATGGTGCTGCCGCCCTTGCCGATCACCGCACCGATCTTGGCTGGACTGATCTTGATGCTAAGCATCCGCGGTGCATAGGCGCTCAACTCGGCCGGTTCCTGAATGCAATCGGTGATCACATCAAGAATCTGCATCCGAGCGTCCATCGCCTGCATTAGCGCTTCTTCCATGATCTGGTAAGAGAGCCCCTTGACCTTGATGTCCATCTGCAGCGCAGTAATCCCCTCGCGAGTGCCGGCCACTTTGAAATCCATGTCACCCAGATGATCCTCCAACCCCTGAATGTCGGTCAGGACGACATGTCGATCTCCATCGGTCACCAAGCCCATGGCAATTCCGCCGACCGGGGCCTTGATGGGCACGCCAGCATCCATCAGCGCCAAAGCGCTGCCGCAGACACTCGCCATGCTCGTGCTGCCATTCGAGGCCATTACCTCAGAGACCAGCCTGATCGTGTAGGCGAATTCATCTTCGGATGGGATCATCGGCCGGAGGGCCGCCTCTGCCAATGCGCCATGCCCCACTTCACGACGCTTGGTCCCGCGCAGGAACCAGGTCTCTCCGGTCGAATACGGGGGAAAGTTGTAGTGGTGCATGTAGCGCTTGGAATCATCGGGATAGAGATCATCCAGCTTTTGCTCGTCTCGCGGAGTTCCCAACGTGGCGATGGTAAGCACCTGGGTTTCTCCACGCTGGAACAGGCCGGAGCCGTGGGCTCGGGGCAAGAGTCCCACCTCGGCCGACAACGGCCGCATATCAGTGGATCCCCGTCCATCCGGCCGGATACCCTGGTCGAGAATCCGACGGCGGATCTCCGCTTTGAGTTCCGCCTGCAATACCTCGCGGATATCCGCTTCGTCATAATCGCTGTCCGAGTACTCGGACAATACCTCTTCGCGCAATACGGCAACGGCGGCGTTTCGCGCCTCGCGGTCGGCGTGCTCTGCCACGAGTTGAGAGACCGGGCCACGCACACGTCCGCCGATGACCTCTTTGACAGCCTTGTCCACAGCAATCGGAGTGTATTCGCTCTTGGGTTTGCCCAACTGGGACCGCATTTCGTTCTGCAGCTCGATGATTGGCTGCATTCCTTGGTGGCCGACCTTCAGAGCTTCGACGATCATCTCCTCAGAGGCCTCGATAGCACCTGCCTCCACCATGTTGATAGCATCGGCCGTTCCGGCCAGTCGCATATTCAGCCGGCTGTCCACCATCTGTGGAAGGATGGGGTTCAATACGAACTTGTCATCAATGTACCCCACACGCAACCCGCCGATCGGACCATCGAAAGGGATGTTGCTGATGGTCAGCGCCGCGCTGGCGGCGACGATCCCCAGAACGTCCATGTCGTGCTCTTGGTCGCTTGAAAGAGTAGAGAGGATGATCTGGACATCGTTCCGCATGTCGCTTGGAAAGAGGGGCCGGAGCGGTCGATCAATCAGCCGCGAGGCGAGAATCATCTTTTCGTGCGGTCTGCCCTCGCGCCGGAAAAAGCTACCTGGAATCCGCCCCACGGCATAGAGCCGCTCCTCAAAATCCACGGACAGTGGGAAAAAGTTAATTCCCGATCGTGGGTGAGCCGACATGGTTGCGGTTGCGAACACAATCGTGTCGCCAACGCGGACGGTCACTGAACCGCCCGCCAGAGCAGCCAATTTGCCGGTTTCGATAGTAATCGTATGCTCGCCAATAGGCGCGCTAAATGAATAACTCTTGTTCATGTGAATGCCTCCAATGCATTTTTCGACCTGTGGGGCAGGCCTAGAGAGAAAAACACAGGAGATCAGGGACTGGGGACTGGCTCGTAGTCACGCCGCAAAGGCAGCAAGCCCTTGCCGTATTTACGAAACACTCACCAATACCTGCTCTCCTGCTGCCCACCCGCCCAAAAAGAGACGAGTAGATGGACCATTTCCAAATACACGTCTACCATCCTGACTATTTGCGCAGACCCAGCCTTTTCACCACTGATCTGTAGCGAGCTGGATGCGTTCGACTGAGGTATGCCAGTTGACGCCGCCTCTGCCCCACCATCGCAATCAAGCCCCGGCGCGAATGCTCATCGTGCCTGTGAGCCTTGAGATGCTCTGTAAGGTGCTTGATTCGGGCGGTCAACAGCGCAACCTGAACCTCAGGTGACCCGGTATCATCATCGTCCAATCCGTACTCTTTGATGATGGTCGTTTTGATTGCCTTATCTAAGGGCACTCTGATCCTCCTGCCTTCCTCGGGCTGTATGGGGCCGTTCTTGCCGTACCCCCAAGCCAACGGGAAAGATTATAACAGGCGAAAAGACCTATGGCAAACCGGGCGACCGTGGCCGGCCGGATTATTCACGTCGCATGCAACCAGGAAACAGTGGAACGTGCAGCCAATGCGCCGAAAGCTGCGCCTGGCACGCACTCGTATCTTGCAGAGCAAATGTGGAGGGCCAGCGGCATGTGGTATAATCTCCCCGCTATGTTCAGATAGGCAACCCGTATGTTCACTGAAATCCTGAATTTCCCAGCCCTGGCAATTGGGCGCGTTATTGCGCTAGTGGTGGCGTTGACCATCCACGAGTTTTCCCACGCCTTTGCCGCGCACCAATTGGGCGACACTACGGCGCAGCGGGCAGGCCGGATGACGCTCAACCCGCTAGCCCACTTGGATCCCATCGGTTCGTTGATGATGATTGTCATCGGCTTTGGCTGGGCCAAACCGGTGCCCATCAACCCCTTCAATCTGCGTGGTAACAAGTTGCGCGGAATGGCCATCACTGCCGCGGCCGGCCCGATCTCAAACATCTTGCAGGCCTTTGTCTTTGCGCTTCCCATTCGTTTTGGTCTGCTTGACCTTGACATGTCCTATACCCCTGGTGCGATTTTTCCTACCCTGGGAGAGACGCTGTCCCTCCTGGTCTGGATCAATCTCTTGTTGGCGGTCTTCAATATGATCCCGCTGGGTCCGTTGGACGGCCTCAAGGTACTGATGGGCATCTTGCCCCAAGACATGGCTGTGCGTCTCGAGCCTCTGGCCCAATATGGCAGCCTGCTGCTGTTGATGCTCATGGTGTGGGGTGGAGGCCTGCTGGGCTCCCTGATCTACCCACCAGCCATACACATGATGGGACTGCTAACTGGCTCATGGTAGCCGAAGCAATGGCATCCCCCCGTCATCCCTTGCATCGAGCCTGGCAGTTTTTCCGGGCGCTGTTCGCCCGGCCTCTCGCTCCAGCAGAGTGGGAAGAGATCAAGCTGGTGCTCACCCGCGATCAACAAGCCCTTTTCCTAACGATGAGCACCAGCGACCAGCGACACAGCTTGCACGTGATGCGTACCGTTTTGGCCAGGGGCGAAACGAAAAGCGATCTATTGGCGGCCGCGTTGCTGCATGACGTGGGCAAGTCGCGTTGCCGCCTGCGTCTGTGGGAGCGGCCGATCGTCGTCCTCATCCAGCTTTTCCGTCCGATCGCGGCACACCGCTGGGGAACAGCCTCCCCCGACGGATGGAAGCGACCATTTGTCGTTTATGAACAGCACCCGGAATGGGGAGCGGAGATGGCTGCAGCAGCCAGTTGCACTCTGCTCACCACTTGGCTCATCCGCCACCATCAGAACCGGCCGGAGACGACACTCGGCACATGCCAGGGACCGAAGGTAAGATTGCTGCAAGCCCTGCAAGAGGCCGACAACGCGAACTGAAAGGGAGCAGGCACAGAGATGGCAGAAGCGTCTATCACCATCATCGGACTGGGGAAACTAGGAAGTTCCATCGGGCTGGCGCTCAAGACGCCGGAGCTCGATTTTGAGGTGATTGGCCATGACAAGGATCGAGCGGTATCAAAGCGCGCGCACACCATGGGTGCGGTCGACAGGACATCCTGGAACTTGATTGCCGCCTGCGAAAAATCAGACATCGTCGTGTTGGCCATTCCCTTTGATCAGGTAAAGGAGACTCTGAAGGCCATCGGTCCCGAACTCCGACCGGGTTGCGTTGTCCTTGACAATTCACCTCTCAAGCAGCCGGTGATGGCCTGGGCGGCAGACTATGTGGGAGAGGGGAATCATTTTGTGGGCATCTCTCTGGGAATCAACCCAAAAGCCGCTCTGGACATGGTCAGCGGGCCGGAGGGAGCGCGCTCCGACCTTTTCGCCAACAGCCCTTGCTGCCTGATGCCTGCCCCGGACTGCCGGCCGGATGCGGTCAAGGCCGCTCAGGATTTCGCCACGTTGCTGGGCGCAATCCCCCACTTTGTCGATCCGGTCGAGTACGATGGGCTTTCCACAGCAGTCAATTTGATGCCGGGGTTGCTGGCGACCGCTCTATTTGGACCCATCACGCGTTCTCCCGGTTGGCGCGAGATGCGACGACTATCATCCAACGATTTGGTTCACTTTAGCGAGCCGCTGGCAGCCGGTGGTCCAGCC
>DAOUVM010000245.1 GCA_030667645.1 Ardenticatenales bacterium
TATCCGCATAGGAGACCCCGCCGGCATCTGTCTCCTGCTCAATTGCCCGCATCTGTTCGACTGTGACAACTTTCATGGCATCTGCACCTCGCTAGACCTACGACTCTCGGGAGATTCTATCACAATCCAGGGCGATATGGCTCCTGGATGATAGTAGAATCCAGATTGTGGAACGGGCGGGAGTTGGGTGTCAATGACCCGTCTGGTCGGTTCTGAGAGGGGTTGGATGGCCGGCGGCTTGCGACCGATGGCATCGGCTGGGACCGGCCGCGCAGGCAACACTTGGGCTGTTCGAATCCATGTTCAAAGCAAACGCGCCACAGATCCACTAATCCGGGCGCGTCGATGCATCGGTGTGGCCCATACGAGACTCGAACTCGTGTTTCTGCCTTGAGAGGGCAGCGTCCTGGGCCTCTAGACGAATGGGCCGAGCGGCAGGGATTCTACCACAAGGGATGCCGCTGTCAATGATAGCTGGTCGGGTGATTTCCCACACGCCCTGTAGCAGAGCAAGCAGCCGCGCCCGCATCCCTTTGCCCCTGGCGAAAGAGACAATGTGCAAAGGAATGTCACCAACCTGAACAGTCTCCAACAGCTTTCCGTTTCGAGAGGGAACGGGCCTGGAAACAATGAAATGAGATGAGCCCACGGTGCTGGCGGGCGACTGAAAGGGCGAGAGGTGCTCCGTTCTGTCGGGATGCGACCTCCGGCCGAATTGCGCCGCCAGGCCTTGAACGTATTCGATTTTATGAGAAAATAGGGGGTCGTAACGGTTTTGGGACAATGCAATAAGAATCACTTGCGGCCCCCCCTTTCCTCTCGGGCTAGTGGGGGCCGGTGCTGTTGGGAGCAATTTGAATGAAACACAAGGAAGCACCGCTAAAGAATGTGAGAATCATCGGGATCTTTGCGCACGTCGACGCAGGCAAGACGACGACGTCGGAGGCTATCCTGTACTATACCGGCCGGGTCCACCGCACGGGAGCGGTGGATGATGGAGACACAAAGCTCGATTTCATGCAGCAGGAGCGGGAGCGCGGCATCACGATCATGTCGGCCGCGACCGCCTGCCATTGGCACGGAAACCGGATCAACCTGATCGATACACCGGGGCACATAGATTTCACGGCCGAGGTGGTTCGTTCGATCCGGGTCATTGACGGCGCGGTGGTCATTCTCTGCGCCGTGGGCGGCGTCGAGCCGCAAACGGAGGCGGTCTGGATGCACGCCAACAGCGAGAATCTGGCGCGGGTGCTGTTCATCAACAAGCTGGATCGCATCGGAGCCGATTTCCAGAGGGTGCTCGGTGACGTCCGCGAGCGGCTGACGCCAAGAGCGATCCCGCTCCAACTCCCGATCGGGATCGAGCGAGAATATTCCGGGGTCGTCGACCTGTTCAGCGAGCAGGGGTTGTACTGGCGGGACGGTGCAGATGACCCGACGGTAGAGGCGGTTCCGGCTGAGATGGAGGCGGAGGTCGCAGCGGCGCGCCAGGCGATGATTGATGCCATTTGCGAGACCGATGATTCGTTGCTAGAGCGGCGCTTGGAGGGAGAGGAGCCGGACACGGCTCTGTTGCAGCAGGCCCTGCGGCAAGCGACCTTGACAGGCAAGCTGGTACCGGTGCTGTGTGGCGCCTCGCGCAGACGGATTGGCGTGCAGCCCCTGTTGGACGCCGTGGTCGGCTATTTGCCGGCGCCGGTGGACATGCGACCCGTCCTAGGGACGGTGCCCTGTGCACCGGGCGATTGTGAGCCGGGCGAGGAAGAGATTGTCGAGCGACCCGACCGTCCAGACGCACCGCTCTGCGCGGCCGCGTTCAAGATAGCGAACGACCCTCACGTGGGGCATCTCACGTGGGTGCGCGTATTTTCCGGCTCTCTGAAGCTGCGCGAGGCAGTTTATAACCCCCGGACGGACACGCTCGAGCGAGTAGGGCGAATCTACCGGATGCACGGGAACGAGCGTGAGCAAGTGGACCATCTGGCAGCCGGCGACGTGGTGGCGCTGGCCGGTCTCGTTTCGGCTATCACCGGCGACACACTGTGTGATCCCGACCATCCGATCATACTGGAGACGTTCAATTTCCCCGATCCGGTCATCGCGGTTGCATTGTCCCCGCGATCGGTCGAGGAACGGGACAAACTGGGCGCGGCGGTGAGACGGCTGTGCGAGGAGGACCCGACGCTGATCAGCAATCTTGACCCGGAAACTAGCGAGTTGACGTTGGCGGGTATGGGGGAATTGCACCTGGACGTCACGGTGGACCGGCTGCGGACCGAGTTCGGCGTCGAGCCAGCAGTGAGCCAGCCTCAGGTCTCATACCGGGAGACGGTTCGCAAGATGGTCGAGGTTGTCGGCCGGTATAAAAAACAGACTGGCGGCCGGGGGCATTATGGCGAGGTCGAATTGAGGATAGAGCCGCTCGAGTCAGGCGAGGGTGTGGTCTTTGAAAACGCGGCCCCGCCGGCCAGCTTTCCGAGCGGTTTTGTGCGGCCGACGGAGATGGGGGTGCGTGCTGCGCTGGACAAGGGCGTGATAGCCGGCTATACGGTAACGGATGTCAAGGTGACGCTGCTGGACGGCAAGTTCCACGAGGTCGATTCGGCGGCGATGGACTATCAGATCGCGGGCTCGATGGGTGTACGGGAGGCGGTCAGCAAGGCCAGCCCGGCACTGCTGGAGCCGATCATGGTGATCGAAGCGAACGTGAACGAGGAGCACCTGGGAACCATCGTGGCGGATCTCGGCCGGCGCCGGGGCCTGATCAAGGAGATGCGGGCGCGGGGCCAGGTGCGCAACGTCGAGGGCACAGTGCCTCTGAGCGAAACCTTTGGCTATGCAACGGCGCTGCGCAGTCTGACCTCCGGCCGGGGGACGTTCACGCTCCAATTCGGCCACTATGGCGTGGTTCCAGATTCGATCGCCCAAGAGGTGATCAAGCGACGGCGAGAAGAGGGAAAGATCTCGAGCCGATAGCCTCGGATTCGGCCTGAAAGCAGCAGCGCGGGGTCCCTTGGACCCCGCGTTTTGCGTTCTGGAATCCCTGCGATGCGTTGGTTACCTGCCCCGCTTTCCGATGTGAAAGCGGTGACCGATCAAGTTCGACGTCATTCAGATCCTGGAACGCCAGCAACTCAGGAGGCGACACCGGCTGCCACATTGGGCGCGCGAACGAGGATTGGTTGGACGGGTCTCTCGTGGGACAGGCACTTGCTCTTGGCAAGGAATATCTCTCCGCTTCAAATGGTGATTCACGGGTAGAACGGTCACAAAAGCGCAAGTCCGCCTTCATAAGGTGCTTTTGGTACCATGCTCTCCTCTCACCGGCATGGCACGATTGGACCTGCCGGGAGCTCTTGTGACACTGCACACCATTCGATTGCCCGTTCGCGACGCTTGTGCTAGAATGCCAGATGTCGCCCGAGTCACCACAGTACATACTCTGCTATCATCTCGTGCGAGGGGTCCCTCAGTGGTTCACAAATGAGGGCACGGTGAAGAGTCGGGGCGTGTTGCGCACAGGACACATAGCCATGCCGTTCGCTGACTCTACTTGTTCAACCAGAGCCAGCGCCAGCCGGCACTGCTCCGGTGGCGCAAAGGGATCTTGGTCGACGACATCACTCTTTATCTTGCACGCAGTGCAGGGAAATTCGAACGGTGTTGCAGGAGGGTATCCATGACGGCGAAAAAGATGGGACCGAAAGACATCAATCTTGGCGTCCTGGTGGCCACACTGGCAAAGATGCCCGACCAGTTCTACACCAAAGAGTTGTCCAATCATTCGGACATGCTGGCTGCGCATCTAACTCTGACAAACCACTCGCACTATCACGGTTTTGTCGGGAAGCGACTAGCGAAAGAATTCGACGGCCGCACACTGCAGAGGGCGAGGAGTACGAGCCACCCAAGGAAAGGGATGCTGTGGAAGAAAACGGCCCCAGGGCGCCCGACTGGTCCGCAGGTGGAAACCGCCACCAGGGCACCAGC
The DNA here is from genome assembly GCA_030667645.1 of Ardenticatenales bacterium. GTDB lineage: Bacteria > Chloroflexota > Anaerolineae > Promineifilales > UBA4811 > GLR113. The sequence goes on from DAOUVM010000245.1 coordinate 3,994, forward strand.
AGGGACCGGCGACGTGCGGGAGAAGCAGGTGGTGCAGGAAGGCCACTGGATGGCGCTCCAATACATGGCGCACCCGATGTTTCGCGAGGTAAGAGCGCTATTCGAACGCTACGAACAGATTGGGGGGGTGCACTTTCGGCCGACAGATCGCGGGGTCACGGTGATAGACCTGCATCGCGATTCGCCGAAACCCGGCGTCGGCGTCGGCGAGGACGCCAACCTGCTGCCCGGTACCAAGGCGAGTGACATAGCGCCGACGATGTGGGACCGGATCGCCCATCTGAGGCGGATTCGCCAGCACACGAGAAAGTCGTTTCGTGAGAGACGGCTGGAGGCCTACCTGATCCGGGATGCGCAGGCGAACCAGCTTTGCATCCCGGGTTTTCCCGAGCGCTTGCGTTTCATCAACAGCCAATGGCGGACTCATGAAGCAGAAGGGAACCAATTCCCGGATCTGCTGGCGGTGGACCTGGTGAGCCATCACCTAGTGCTGATCGAACTCAAGGTAGAGCCCGATCCGTCGGCGTTCGACCAGGTCGAGTCCTACCTGCGCTTCTTTCAGGAGCACAGCGATCAACTCGATCCCTTTTTCTCGCGACTGGCGCAGGTCATGGGGGAGCTGTATGACTGCCCCGAGCTGGCAGACCTCAAGGCGGTCAAGACGGCCGGAGCCGGGCTGGTGGTCTGGCCGGCCGGAGGCCAGGTGTCGGTTCAGAACCTGGAAAAGCTGGAGGGACTAGAGCCGGATGGCGGGAAACGGTAGA
>DAOUVM010000036.1 GCA_030667645.1 Ardenticatenales bacterium
ATTCATCCAGGTACCGCGCGGCAACCTCCCAATCATGGATTACCACCACGTTCTCGTCGTTACTGTGATCAGCGGACCCGGTATAGTTGAAAGAGCCCAGGATAACCGTGCTCCCGTCGATCACAAAGATTTTGTGGTGCAAGAGTGCCGGGTTACCGTCCCGCCACACGCTCAATCCGGCATCCTGGAGGACGCCAAACTGACTGTATTCCGAGGAGACACCCCGCGCTTCAAAGACTCCCTCAACCAACACCCCGGCCGATGATCGTTCGAGAAGCGCCGCGGCCAGTTCGCCATCAGTGAAGGAAAAGGCCAAGAAGCGAATGCTCTGCCTGGCGCCAGACACAATCTCGACGATTCGCTCCATCACTGCGTCCTCTGGAGCAAAAAAGGTTTCCAGTCGCGTCCCGCGAACAGTCACCTGGCGGTGGTGAGTATTGACTGGTGAGGTGGGACCAAAGCTGTTGTCCAGGAACATTTCCTCGAATTCGTCGCCATAGTTTCGCGCCATCTCTTCCGAGACGAAGCGAATGACGTTATTGTTGTTCAGATAGGTGCCGTTCTCGGTCAAGTTCCACGATCCGGTCCAGGTGATTACCTGGTCAATGATCACGAACTTGTTGTGCATGATGGCAGAGCGGTCATCCTCCACGGCCGGGATGCCGGCATTGATCAATTCCTGTGGCTGGTCCGCGTCCGCATTATCGCTATCGATCACCATCCTCACTTGCACGCCACGCTCGTACGCACGAACGAGCGCATCTGACACACTCTGTAGATCAAGATCATAGACGGCAATATCGACCAGGAGTTCGGCCCGATCAATATCACCCACCAGGATCTCGTCCAATCCGCCGGACCACGCCACCTCATCCTGGGGGTTGGTGAAAAAGAGTTCGCACCAATCAGCGTGGCTCTCCACCACTCCGGTGATCACCGCGGCAGACGGGCCAGCGACGATGGCGCTCTGCCCTTCCCTCTCGAACAGTCCAAAATCCTCACCGGTGGCGGTCCGGATCACGCAGAGCAGAACGGCAGCGACGATGGAGACCGACGCCAGCGCGGCCGATACGAGGTTCTTCCTCCGAGATGTAGGTTTGTTCAACGGAACAGCGCGTGTCAGGTTGGTTTTCACCAGCGCAGGCTCTGCGGTCCAGTGTGGCGCGTTGGTCACCGGGCCTATTCCTCCTCCTCGGTCGGAACGGGCAGCGCCGGGAGATCCCAACCTGCTATGCGAGCCAGTAACCAGATTGCGATCGACGGAGGGATCACGATCGCGAATGCGCAGCGCAACTGATTCATCCAACCGCCATACTCAAGGGCGCCGGCTGCAGGCCAACTGACGGGAATCAGCAGCAGCAGCGGGGTCAGCAGCACAAAGCCCAATCGTCCAATGACCCGCCTGCGGTGCAGCCAAATCGCCCCGACCTCTAGTAGAACTCCGATTCCGGCGGCGATGCCTATGGACATCCAATCCTGTTCGGTAAACATTGCTCCCGTGCCCGCCTTTGCGCTACTTGCTCTCTCATCCGTGTCCTTGGGCAGCTCAAGCTCCCAGTTGATGCGCCATACTGGTGCTCGACCCGAGGTGAGCGGTTCTATTCCACCCCCGGCCGAACTCCTGGTCACAATCCCGTGCTTCAACCGGTCGCCTCACGGTTTCCGGGGCGGCCGGCAGTGTGAGCGGATGTATCTTGAGGACTAGAGCCGGCCCATTGCCTCCCAGTTCAGATTGGAGCCAATGTTTGGATCATAGCTCGGGTCACTGGTCAGAACGTACTCGCCCAGCGCATTCGACCAGGCGTTATCGTATCCTCCTGGCAGCTCGACGCCGTGCCCCTCAAAGGGATCGTGGTACTCGTCCACACCGCGAATCGATTGGCTGAACTGGGTCGAAATGCGATCAACCGTCTCCTGTCGCTGATGGTACGAATCCATGATCATGTCGCTGATCTGATCGCCCGTCTGGCTAATGATCTGGCTAATCTGCCCTATGTGTCGAATCTGCTGGATCTGATTCTGGATCAGGTATTGGCTAACCTGCGTATATCGGGCATACCATTGTGGGTTCAGCCGAAAGGACCGGACTATGGCCATGAATACATCAGAGAGACCATCAAGGCGGCCCGCCAGAGTCCGGAACGAGAAAAGATAGCCAGCCATCCAAAAGATGTTTTCTATGCCACCCATGAACATCGGCGTGGACGTCTGGCTGATCTCGACAATGCCGAACAGATCCTCCTCAATTTCGCGCTCGCCTTGCCGATAATGGATGCGGACCCGTGCCCCGTCGGCACTGGTCACGCCATCCGAGGCGGCCGGGCTGCCGGCCCGAAGTTTGCGGGGCAGGTCGGGCAAATGCTCGTGGTCGGCCACGCGCAGGTCGAGTGCCTGGCCGCGGCAGCGCGGAACGACGATTTCCTGGAGCACTTGCAGTGCAGGAGCGGGCGGGCGGATCTCGTTCCCATAGTACAAGCTGCCCACGGGAAACATCGTCGTGACCATCGGGTTATTCGTCCAGTAGAAGGGCATGTTGGGGAAGGCCTCGAATGCCTCCTTCCCGTGAGGGCTGTAGGCGCGAAACCTGATGACCGCGGGCATCCCCGGGTTGTCCATCAGCCATTGAACACCGCCTTCGAACTCCCAGTCGGCCGGGATCAGCATGCGAAAGGCCTCGGTCCCGATACCTTGCTGATCTATGCAGGTGACGGCTTTGAGACACGTGCCCCACTCTCCGGAGGAGGAGGTACGTCGGATCAGCGAGGAGCCACAATAGGCACAGATAATCCGTTCGCTATCCACCGGCGGCAGAGATGCTCCACACTGGGGACAACAGTCTGAGACGATTCTTGACGTTGCCATTCCTGTCTACCTCCGTTCCCGGCCCTGACGCTCCGATTCCTGGAACAGCCGGGTGAATCCCGGTCGATCGCATTGCACGTCTCCGCGCTTTGCCGAAACCAGACGACAGCCTTGATCAAGACAATCCCATACTGCGGCACCGATGAAGAGGCGCCCGGCTCCTGGCGGGCCGGATGACAACACCAGGACGTTCGGGCCACATCCGAAGGACGGCTGGGAACTCCAGCCACCTGTGCCTCTGGCAGCGACCGTTGGGCCGCCCGATAGGACACCAGCGTCCCCCTTTGTTCCCAGCCGGTGAATGGACCACAGCTTGCGCGAGGCATTGCGGTGACTTGATATTCATCCCTCATCCACCTTCCGCGACCGCCCCACCTGGGAGAGCGCCACACGAGTAGTATAGACTCATTCATGCCTGACCGCAAGCAGAAGGCGGACTCAGATTCTCTCTGGGCGGCCGCCTATTGCACGTTCCGCTGTATAGGATAAAATCACAACGGTAGGCGCGGATTATCAAAGGCCAACTCGTGTTTGGCATTCTGGTGGTTGGTTTCTCTACCCGCCAGCTCAATTCGATGGATGGTGGATTCCCACGCATCGACTCGAGTTGGCTGCACAACGAGGCCAGCCACCACATCCTTCTAGCTAGTTGCAGGGAGGTTCCAATTGGAAAGACAACAGGGTCAGTTTGCCGGCCGTACTGGCCACCTGAGAGAAGAGGGCGCTTACGCAGTACTGGCCCAGGCCCAAGCCCTGGAAGCGCAGGGGCGTGACATCATCCACCTGGAAATCGGGCAACCGGACTTTCAGACCTTTCCCAATATCAGTCTGGCGGGAATGCGAGCCATTGCCAATGGGCAGACCCGTTACACCCCCCCGGCCGGCACCCCGGCGCTCCGTGCTGCCATAGGCCAAGACGCCGGAGAAAGACGCGGCATCACCATCAAACCGGAACAGGTTATCATAGGGCCGGGAGCCAAACCGCTCATCTACTTTCCCGTTATGGCACTGGTAGAGCCCGGCGATGAAGTGATCTACCCCGATCCCGGCTTTCCCAGCTACAGCGCCATCATCCAACTGGCGGGAGGGGTGCCAGTTCCAGTTCCGTTGCTGGAGGAAAATGGTTTCTCCTTTGATCTGAATGCTCTAGACGAGAAAACGAATTCCAGAACCCGTCTCATCATCCTCAACTCTCCCTCCAACCCCACCGGATGCATCATACCACCGGATGACCTGGCTCACATCCTCCGCACGGCCGAGCGGAACGACTGCTGGATACTATCGGATGAGATCTATATGCGACTGGTGTATGGGAAGGAGCCGGCCGCCAGCATTGCCGCCCTGCCAGGAGCTCGGCGGCGGACCATTATCATGGACGGCTTTTCCAAGACCTATGCCATGACCGGCTGGCGGCTCGGGTTCGGCATTATGCCGGAACCGCTGGCGGAAAAGGTAGGCCTTCTTCTGACCCACTCTGTCGGGTGCACAGCAACCTTTACGCAGATCGCTGGAATCGAGGCATTGACAGGCCCCCAAGAGCAGGTAGACGCTGTGCGGGCTGAATACCAGAAGAGACGCGATCTTATCGTCACGGGACTCAATGCGATTCCAGGCATTACATGCCAGACTCCACAAGGCGCCTTTTACGCGTGTCCCAATACGCGGGGTCTCCGCCTCTCATCGAGCGAGTTGTCTGACTATTTGCTCAACGAGGCCGGGGTCGCAGTTCTGCCAGGGACCGCCTTTGGCAAGTACGGCGAAGGCTACTTGCGTCTCTGTTACTCGAGTTCGACAGAGCAAATTGAGCGCGCGCTGGAGAGGATAGCAGAGGCGCTGGCAAAGCTCTGGTCTCATCCCCTGGATGACGCACGATGGACATCATTGCTCCCCACCCCGACGAGAGCCCAGGCAGGAACCCCGATCGCTTGATCGGAACCAGCATTCGGCATCAGGTGCTGGGGCCGTTTACATCGCCCCGGGCATCGTGTTCTGCTGGTCACATGGATTCTCCGCCCGGCTGACGGATGACCACATGGAGAGCCGCCTGCGAGCCAATACCGAAATAACGGCGGCCGGGATTGACGGTGACATGCATCAAGCGCGGCGCGAGAGCGATGACCGGATCGCTCAGTCGCTGAAACACACCCGGCACCTGAAGATCGTCGAATGGCTCAAACCTCGTACAGAAGGACTAGAGCATGATCAAGCGGGCAGAGTGGGCTGGCTGATGAGACGGAACGACTGTAGAGACGCGTGCCCGCATGCACAATGAGATCAGTCCCCTGACTGAGGATCTTGGTCGGATGGTGATCAAAGAAAAAGAACCTAAAGTGGAACTCGGTTCCTCCAAAGCTCAGCACCGGGCACTCGCTGATGACCTGCCAGGCGCGGCTTTTCTGGTCGATGGAGCAGCCTCTATCTCGTTTGTCTCGCCGCGAATAGAGCCCCTGTTGGGCCATACGCCGGACGATTGGCTGAGCGAGGACGGCCATTTCTGGCTCGGCCTGTTCCATCCCGACGATAGGGATCGATTTCCACCGGATTCAGACCTGGCTGCAGCACCGCTCCGCACCTGGCAGTTTGACGCTCGGCTGCGCCACAAGGACGGTACCTATCGGTGGGTGGGGATCGGCCTCACCTCATGGTCAGATGGCAACAGCGTGCATCTCTCCGGCGTGCTCTACGACATGGATGCCCCCCGGCCGGATCAAGCACAACTCCAATCCTATGCCGCCGCCCTGAGGTCCGTTCACCAAGAGCTGCGGGAGACCCGGGCTCAGTTGCTGCAGTCAGCCAAGATCACCACCGTGGGAGAACTCGCCGCCTCTACGGCACACGAGCTCAACAACCCGTTGGCCGCCATTCGCGGCCTGGCACAGGTTCTGATCACCAAACGATCAGATGATACCGAACTCCAGGAGACGCTCAACCAGATCATTGTCGACACCGATCGAATGACCGGGACCGTAAAACGCCTGCATGGTCTTGTCCGCCAGACTCCCGCCGAGCCAACGCTCGTGAGCTTGAACCAAACATTGGAGGCAGCCCAGAGTAGGCTGAGCACACAACTGGATCGGCACAAGATCGAGTTGGAACAAGCATTTGACCGTGACATCCCCCTGGTTCACGGGATTCCCCAGCAACTGGAGCAGGTGGCCATCAACCTACTCACCAACGCTCGGGATGCCATTGTTCAGAAGGAAACGCGGGGTCGGATCACACTACGCACCTGGCACCACAGGCCCAACCGGCAGGTCAGCTTTAGCGTGGAGGACACCGGGGTCGGAATTGCGCCGGAGCAGCGCGCTGACATTTTCTCCCCCTTTTTCACGACCAAGCCAGCAGGTCGAGGAACGGGGCTAGGGCTTTCCACCAGTTTTCGGATCGTAAAGGAGCACCGAGGGCATATTGTGTTTGACAGCCAACCGGGTAAAGGCACAGTATTCACTGTCATACTCCCGGCAGGACCACCCGACAAGCCATGAAACACGCGACGGTCCTACTAGTTGAAGATGACGAATCAGTAGCCTTTATGCTGGAAAAGGCGCTCACGGACGCGGGCTTTGTCGTCAGGCTGGCCGCCGATGGCCTGTACGGCTGGCACTCTTTCCAGGCAGACCGGCCGGATATCGTGGTGAGCGACATCAGGATGCCCCGCATGGATGGCGTCGAGTTGCTGGCCAGGATCAAGACGGCCGACCCAGAGATGGATGTCGTACTCGTCACCGGGTACAGTGACGTCCCAACGGCGATTCGAGCGGTTGAGCTGGGGGCCTATCGCTACGTGGAGAAACCTATCCACCAGATCACCGACCTGATCCAGACGCTCAATCGGGCGATGGAGAAGCGCCAATTGGTGCGCGACAGGCGACTCATCGACCGCATCAGCCGCGATCTCAGTCGACAACTGAGTCTGTCCGAGTTCTCGGACCTGTTTCTGGAACACATTCTGACCGCATTCCCGCAGATTGATGTCGCCATCATTTACCTCTACGACCCCCAGAAAGAAGGCCTGGTCGTTCTGCACGCGCGGGGGACCTCGCAGGCCGAGGCGTTGAATGGGCTGGAGACTGATTCGGGCTGGAGCATCGGCGCTCAGGCTTTTGAGCAGGCCACGCCAATCAGGATCGACATCGGACGGTTGAGTTCGGCCAGGCGGGAGCAGATCCGTCGCACCAGTTTGGTTCAGCCGTTTGTCGACTTTGGACGCGCCCACCCAACAGGGGGCGCACTGGCCGTCCCCATCATCGCCAGAGAGTCCGCCATCGGTAGTTTGGGGGTGTTCAATTCAGAATCACTGGACGAGTTGGATGACCACCTGGCTGATCTTTTGACCACCCTCTGCCGCCAGGTAGGGCTCTATCTGCAAAACGCCAGGCTCTATGAGAACCTGCGGGCACAGACCGACCGCTTGCAAGCGGTGGTCAAGAGCACGGCAGATGGCATCATAGTCGTTGACCCGGCCGGCAACATCATCATGACCAACCCGCGCTGCCAAACCATGCTTGCCGCCGGAACAGAATCGAGTGAAAAGACGGAGCGGCGCCTGGTGATCACGCTTCGCCTCTGTCTTGAAGCCCAGGAAGAAGCGAGCTTTGTCTTTTCCGTAGAGCACTCTGCCAGCGACGAACCCACCATCCTGGAAGTGTATGCCTCACGCATACGTGAGAATGGGGACCCTGTAGGCATCGCTGCCAGCCTCAGAGACGTTACGCTGCACCGCAGGTTGGACAGAAAGCGGAATGAGATTCTAGAGCTTGCCAAACATGAGGTCGGCACGCCCTTGACCGCTATCAAGCTACTCGCCCAGGAATTGCTCGACCTATCGGTCGAGGTACCTGAGCACCAACGGGCTGAAATCTTGCGCCAGATCACGCGACAGGCGGCCGAAGTCGACACGCTGGTGAGCGAAACGTTGAGCTACTCGCAACTCAAAGAGGCACTGCTGACCAGGGAGCGTATCCGGATGGATCTGAGCCAACTGGCGAACGAACTGGTCAAGGAGACCACCATCCTGGCAACCCAGAGCAACCTGCAGTTCAGTGCTCACATTGAGCCCGGTCTGTGGGTGGTGGGCAATTACTCTACCCTCAAGCAAGTTTTCCGAAACCTACTCGACAACGCCCGCAAGTTCACCCCGGCCGGTGGCACGATCTCGTGGCACGTTTGCCGGGACGGCCTAGAGATTCAGGTGCAGGTTGCGGACAGCGGAGTTGGCATCCCTCGTGAGGAGCTGGACAAGATATTTGAACCCTACTACCGGGCCAGCTCGGCCGGCGACACGTCCGGGACAGGACTGGGACTGAGCATTGTCAGGGATGTCGTTACCGCCCACCGGGGGCGAGTCGCCGTCGACAGCACCGAGGGCGAGGGAAGCCGGTTCACGGTGACACTGCTTGCCACGCCGGGAGACTAGCCCCCACCGAACCGCAAGATCAAGCTAGCCGTCAACAAGAATAGCACCCCTGTCATCACCGCCCAATCTACCGGGCGGAGCCGAATGTCGCGCAGAGTCGTGCGCTGGAACGGTGAGCCAAAGCCCCGAGCCGCGAGCGCCATGCCGAGGTTATCGGACATCCGCAACGCGGCTATCATCACCGCCACAAGCATGGGCAAGTAACCGCGAATACGGCGAAGGTAGCTGCCCCGACTGGGATCCCATCCGCGCGCCTGATGCGACTCGTGGATGGATTGATAAAGACCAAAGGTCGTAGGGAGGTAGCGAATCGCCAGACTCGCGGTCAACCCCCACTCGTATGGCAGTCCCACCTTGACCAACCCCCGAACCAACAGCGTCGGCTCGGTGGTGAAAAGTAGGCCAGCGGCCACAAACGCCATCGCATTGACGCGCAGAGCCGAGACGACCCCTGACAACACACCTGTCTCTGTCCAGCGCAGCGGTCCGACCCGCCACAGAACATGGCTTTCGGCGCCCGCGGCAAAAAAGGGCTGCAGCACCAGAATCATGATAGTCAATGGGAGCATCCGTTTCCAGAGCCAGCGGACCCTCTCCCCAGGGATTCGGGCGAGCAGGAGCAGCAAGTGAGACGACGCCAAGATACCAGCCAACACCCCGGCCCGCTGAAAAACCAGGCAAATCACCATGCCGGTCAGCGCCACCAGCAACTTGGTCCTGGGGTCCAGACGGTGCAGCCAGCTTTGACGAGGGACATACAGGTCGAACTGCATCGCGCACTAGATCAAGGTGCTGGGGCGGTACTCTCCCCACACATTCCGCAAAGTACCAAAGATCTCCCCCAGGGTCATGTCTGCTTCCACACAGACGATAAGGAGCGGCAGCAGGTTCTCCCCGGCTGCACCTCCCGCGGCGGTCTCCAGGTGTCCCATCAGGTCCGCTACCCTAGCAGCATCCCGACGCGCCCGCAGCGCCGCCAGTTTGGCTCGCTGAGCCTGCTCGACGGCCGGGTCCACCCGCAGCAACTCTAGAGTGGGCGTCTCGTTGACCTGAAACTTGTTCACACCCACTGCCACGACCACGTCTTCTTCCACCGCCCTCTGATACCGGTAGGCTGCATCCTGGATCTCCCGCTGAATGTAGCCAGCCTCAATCGCTGCCAACGCCCCCCCCATCGCATCAATCTCGTCGATATAGGCCTGCGCCCGCCGCTCAATCTCGTCGGTCAAGTGCTCTACATAGTAACTGCCGGCCAGCGGGTCCACTGTGTCCGCAACTCCCGACTCGTAGCCAATGATCTGCTGTGTGCGCAGTGCAATCCGCACCGCTTCCTCGGAAGGCAGGGAGAGTGCCTCGTCCCGGCTATTGGTATGGAGCGACTGAGTACCCCCCAGCACAGCGGCCAGGGCCTGCAACGTCACTCGGACCACATTGTTCTCTGGCTGTTGGGCAGTGAGGGTGCTACCGCCAGTTTGGGTGTGGAAACGAAGCCGCCAACTCTTGGGGTTCTGAGCATGAAACCGTTCGCGCATTATCCGGGCCCACAGCCGCCGCGCCGCCCGGAATTTGGCAATCTCTTCCAGGAGGTCATTGTGAGCATTGAAGAAAAATGCCAGCCGGGGGCCAATGTCGTCCGCCGCCAGCCCGGCGTCCAACGCCGCCTCTACATAGGCAATGGCATCGGCCAAGGTAAAGGCAACCTCTTGCACCGCCGTGCTGCCCGCCTCGCGGATATGGTACCCGCTGATGCTGATGGTGTTCCAGCGAGGAACCTGTTCCCTGCAATAGGCAAAGAGATCAGTGGTCAGCCGCATTGAGGGCTTGGGTGGAAACACGTAGGTGCCGCGCGCAATGTACTCTTTGAGAATATCGTTTTGTACCGTGCCGCGCAGTTTGCCCGGGTCCACGCCCTGCCGCTTGCCAACGGCAATGTACATGGCCAGCAGGACGGCGGCCGGAGCATTGATCGTCATGCTGGTACTGACCTTGTCCAGAGGTATCCCGCTGAACAGTGTCGCCAAATCTTCAAGGGATGATATGGCAACCCCCACCTTGCCCACCTCTCCTAGCGCCATCGGATGATCGCTATCGTAGCCGATTTGAGTGGGTAGATCGAACGCCACTGAAAGACCGGTCTGGCCTTGCCCTAACAGAAACTTGAATCGGGCGTTCGATTCTTCGGCCGTAGCATACCCTGCATACTGGCGCATGGTCCAGAGCCGGCTGCGATACATCGTCGGTTGCACGCCACGGGTGAACGGGTACTCTCCCGGCAGGCCCAGCTTTTCCAGATACTCGCTTTCCTGCTCATCGCTCAGACCGGCCGGTGTTAGCACCCGCTCCACCGGGATGCCGGAAGATGTCTCAAACTGATCCCTACGCTCCGGGTACCGCCCGAGTGCCAGTTCCACCGACTCTTTCTCCCACGCTCGCCTTGCGCTCGGACTAGCATTCATGTTTGTAGACTCGCCCATTGGCTCGCTGACCCTCCTTCTCATCCGTTCCTTTTGTAACACCATTCCCCATAACCTACAACAGCCTTTTGACACTGCTCACCAGATGATAGATGACGGGAATCCAATCGGAGCCCTGCCGGGGGCGACCGATGCAGATGCCGCGGCCGCCGCACATGTGGTGAGCTTTGGTGGTCTCCTTCTGCAGCAGCCAGCGATCAATGATGAAATGGGGCGCGAACCCGCCACCTCTATGCCGGGCATCCAACAGCCAGACTTGCACACCGGAAAAGGGTAGCAGATCGAGACCGCCGACGAGCGAGCGCGGCCGCGTTCACGCATCGGCGTGGCCGGCATCAATGGGCAGCAGAGTCCCGGATAAGAGCTGACGCCGACCAGGCTTCCACCGGTTCCGTTCGCGGTCGAGGGCCTGCCGAACGCTGCAGAGTGGCCCTGCTCGCATGGGGCAAGTTTGGCATGAGGCACGGAGCATACCCAGCATCCCCCTTTTTGCCATTTCCGTCGCCTTTGAGGTAGAATCCCTCATCGAACTGAAACGGAGAACCGGTTGGCGGTCAGACGCGGCGCAAGCGAGTGAGCACCAGAATCTTTCGGGAGCCCTGTTGGCCGAGCCCACTGCGTTGGGCTCCCAGCCAAGGATAGACCATGACATACAAGTTCCTTGACACCTTTGCTCGACCCATCAGTTACCTGCGCGTTTCCGTCACTGACCGCTGCAACCTTCGCTGCGTGTACTGCATGCCCATCGA
>DAOUVM010000160.1 GCA_030667645.1 Ardenticatenales bacterium
CAACGCCGTTCGGGCCTGGGCGTCGTGCAGGTTAAGGATGACCGCCTCCAGATTGCGGACCACCAGCCTAATCGCCTCTAGGGCTACCTGCTCTACCTTTGGATAGTTGGGCTGACCCACCGCGCCGTAGAGCACCTCCAGGGCGTGGGAATGGCCGTCGAGCGCGCCATCGGCCGCCAGGGATGCCGGGGTAGAGTGGGTGACGTCGTACTGGAAAACGGCCGCCGGGGGGACGATGGCATCGTCTACGATTAACTTTTTCTGGGCGGCCGCCAGGTCGGTGAGGTTGGAATAGCGGGTGAGATGGGCGGCCGAACTGGCGGCGGTCTGCACGGCGACCAACGGCATCAGCGTCCGGTCTCCTGCGCATAGTGCGGCTGTGACCCGGCCGGACCCGAGATAGTAGTCGATGGCTCCACCCAGCGTTCGCAGCACCCCGGCCGCCTTGGCCGCGTCCAAATTGCTCCCGCCGCCAATGGCGACCATGACGTCGGGATCGCAGGCAGCCAACTCGTCCGCCAGGCGCAGCACGTCCTCACGAGGAGTGTTGGGGCGCGAGCCGGCCAGCACGCCGGCAACCGAGACCCCGCTGCTCCTGAGCGACGCCGTCACGGCATCTACGATCGCATCGCTGCCCGAGTGGGCCGGCCGGATCAGGCCGGCGCGAGTGCCCAGGGGGGCCGTGAGCGCGCCGGTTCGCGCCAGTGCGCCCTCGCCAAAGGCATAGGTTTCTCCCTTGAATTCCCGCAGCAAGCTCCGGGCCAGGGTGAAATCACCGGTCGGACTAGGGAGTTTCGGCATAAACTTGAGGGTTGACACAGTGGGGCAATCGTTCCCCCTCGAGTCCGGCAATCAGGTTCGCGGCCGCCATGCGTGCCATTTTTCCGCGCGTTGCCACGCTCGCGCTGGCCATGTGGGGCGCGATGATGACGTTGTCGAGCTCCAGCAAGGGGTGGTCAGCGGGAATCGGCTCCGGTTCGGTCACATCGAGCGCGGCGCCGGCGATTTGGTCCGTCTTTAGGGCGTGATACAGGGCCTCGGAATCCACCACGCCGCCGCGAGCGGTGTTGATGAGGATGGCGGTCGGTTTCATCCGGGACAGGGCATTCGCATTCACGAGGTGATGGGTCTCTGTTGTCAGCGGCACGTGGAGCGACACGAAATCGGAGCGGCGCAGCAGGGAATCCAGGTCCACCGCGCGGGCGCCGAAACGATCATCCTGGCGGTCCGGGTCATGGTAGAGGACCTTCATGTCAAAGCCCTGAGCGCGCCGGGCCATGCCCTGGCCGATGCGGCCAAAGCCGATCAGGCCGAGGGTCGCCCCGGTAATGTCCTGACCCAGCAGCAGCATCGGCCCCCAGGTTTTCCATCGGCCGGCGCGCGTGAAACGGTCGCCATCGGCGACCCGGCGGGCGGCGGCCATCAGCAACGCAAAGGCGAAATCGGCCGTGGTATCGGTCAGAACCCCGGGGGTGTTGCCTACCGGGATGCCGCGGGCGGTCGCTTGCGCGATATGTACATTGTCAAAGCCCACCGCATAGTTGCTGATCACCTTGAGGCGAGGTCCGGCCGCATCCATCACCGCCCCATCGATCGAGTCGGTCAGCAGCGACAGGATTCCATCCACGCCCGCCACCCGTTGGAGTATCTCCTGGCGCGGGGGCGGCAACTCTCCCGGCCAGATGTCAGCTTGGCAGTGCGCGCGCACGGCTGCCAGCCCCTCGCCGGGGATCAGTCGGGTGACAAAGACTCGAGGTCTTTTCATTCTTGGCTCTAAAATCCGCTTCCTACCCGGGTGCTCAAGACGCCATAGCGACCGGCCGCGTTTATAGCACAAACTGCCGCGGCCGCCCACCATGCGGCCGGCGGCCGGCCCGGTCACCTCGGCGCGGCCGCGGACCGGCTTGTGTGCTCTGGGCAGGGTGGCCCGGCCGACCGGCAATCAAGGGCGACTGCACGGGTGTGGAAACGAAACCGGAGGGGATGTCACCGGTCCGATCGTCGAACTCTCCACACCACCATCGCATAGAGCGGCAAGGAGATACCGATCACGCGACCCAGATGCGCCAGGGCCTCGCCCCACGGCACGGTCTCCAGGAAAACGAATCGGATGATCTCCGCCAGCGCCACCGAGGGTACCCAGGGAAGCAGGGTTTGAGCGGCCGATCAGGAGATCAAACAGGGTGTCTTTGCCGCTGTCCACCGGACCCACGAGTCCGGCAATCTCCCCACTTGGCACCCGCAGATCATCGATCTCAATCACGGTGATCTGGTCAACTACCTTTTGCAGGCCTTCCAGTTCAATCATGTCGGGTGTCTCCGCCCGTCCTGGGAGTGGGCAGGTCGAGGATCACTTGAGGCGATGTCCGGTGTGGTCTCGGCCAGTCTGGTGCAGGTACCGAGTATACCAGAAACAGTCTTCAGGGGTTCCTCGGCCGCGATTGGGCCAGATACTCTGGCAGGCCTGGACCTCCGTGGGGACTGGGCCGTGGGATGGCAAACCCCCGGGCCTTGGCCGAACCGGGCTACCCCTGCTGGAATGACCAGAGGACGATGATTGCAGAGTCAGCAAAAGGCATCCGGTGATCCTTGGACGAATCACCATTGCCAATTCGGTGGGTCACCCTTCGAGGGATCGTTGGCCGTCTCTGCCCCCACCCAAGGTCGGCCGGGCCGGTTTCATCGCTTCCGCATCATCCAGGCGCCGGTCAGCAAGGCCATGAGGCTGCCAAAGCCGTAATAACCGCTGACCCAATCGGCGATCATGCCCACAGCGCTGATGAGAGCCACCCGGCGCGCAAAAAGCTGTCGCCGGCCGCCCTCGGCGAACCGTAGTTGACACCCCCAGACGGGACAAAGTAGGATGAGAACTTCTATTCCTGCAAACGGGGATCAAGAACGTCGCGCAAACCGTCACCCAGCAGATTGAACGAGAGCACGGTAAGGACAATGGCCAGTCCCGAGAAAACCGAAAGCCAGGGAGCGTAGGTTATGTGCTGCATGCCGTCTTTGATCATGTTGCCCCAGGTGGGCGTCGGAGGAGATACGCCTAGCCCGATGAAGCTCAAGCTGGCCTCAATTCGGATGGCCTGGGCTGTCTGCAGGCTGACCAGCACGACCACCTCCCCCAGAATGTTGGGCAGGACGTGGAGCCGGATGATCCTGAAATTCCCCGCACCGATCGACAAGGCGGAGGTAACAAACTCCCGGCCTTTGATAGACAGGGCAGTGGCGTGGACGACCCTGGCAAACCCGGATGTCATGATGATTCCGATGCCGATGATTGCCTTGGTCAATCCCGAACCGGGAAGTCGCTGCATCACGGCCAAGATCATCATGCCCATGAGCAAACCGGGAAAGGCCATCAGTGCATCCACGACCCGCATGATGACGTTCTCCACCGCGCCCCCCATGTACCCGGCAACAACCCCCATGGTGGTGCCAATGATCCCGCCCAGCAAAGTGGCACCAATCCCAACGATAAGCGAAACTCTCCCCCCGTGGACAACGCGTGCGAGGATATCCCGACCATAGTCGTCCAGACCCATGAGGTGGACACTGTCTGGAGCCTGGAGTCGATTAAAAGTGTCCTGCTTGAACGGCTCAAAGCGGGCGATTAACGGCCGGGCATCGCGGTCCTGCAGCAAAGCGATGAACCAGTCATCGGCAAAAACGGCAACGATGATGATGAGAACGGCTACCACCAGTCCCAACAACGCCGTCTTGTTGCGGACAAACGTGTGCCATTGCCTCTGTCGCTGGCTTCTCAGTTGGATGGGCTCGGCAACTGGGTTCGCGGACTTCATCTCAAAACCTTATCCCGAAAGCACAATCTCAGAATCTCACCCGGGGGTCGGCGAGGCCATAGGTGATATCGGTGAGCAGATTGACGGCCGCCACCATGGTTGCATAGACGACCATGATAGATTGCAGGGTTGCATAGTCGCGCTGCAAGATCGCGCCGACCAACATCTTTCCCAGTCCCGGCCGCACAAAGACCATCTCAGTGGTGACCGAACTACCAATCACACCGATAATCCAGATACCGATGACGGATAGAACGGGAACCAGCGCCGAGCGCAGCGCGTGCCTGAATATCACTACCCTCTGCGCCAGTCCTTTGGAGCGAGCCGTCCTTATATAGTCTTCGCTGAGGACATTCAACATGGCCGATCGGGTCAACCGGGTCACGGAGGCGGTCATGATCAGTCCCAGGGTGACGCCCGGGAGAATCAGGTGTTGCAGATTATCCTTCCAGTCGTCCAGTTCGCCGCCGCCGGTCGCAGGGAGCACGTCAAGCTTGATGGCAAAGAGCAGCATCATCAGTACGCCCAGGTAGAATGCGGGCACCGATAGGCCGGTCAGGGAGAAGACTCGCCCCAGGTGATCCACAGCAGCATTCCGTTTCACTGCCGTGTACACGCCGATAGGGATGCCAAAGGCCATGCCCACCAGGACTGCAAAGACGGCCAGTTCCAGCGAATAGGGAAGCACGTAGAGCACCTGTTCGCGAACGGATTGGCCCGTAATCATCGACGTTCCGAGATCGCCACGAAGTAGATCGCCCAGGAACTGCAGGTACTGCACCCAGAGAGGGTCGTTTAGCCCCATCCTTTCGCGCAAGGCATCTACGGCTTGCTTGGAGGCATAGTCCCCCAGAGCGGCTGTGGCCGGGTCCCCAGGAATAACCCGGACAACGAGGAACACGATGGTGACGATGGCGAGAAGAGTGGGGATGGTAAGCAGTATCCTGCGGAGCGCATACTTTATCATGTCTCTTTAGCCATCCCCATCAACCGGACCTTCTCGCCGAGGCGTTGGGGCATCGTGCCGGCCGTCCCTGTCCTGAGGTCGGTGGAGCGCCTTGGAAGCACCCAAGGCGCCCCACTGACCGAACCCCGGCTAGTGTTCGAGTATCTGGGTCTTTTCCGTGATTTGCGGATAGAGAGCCAGGCTCGATTTCAGTTCATGTCCATAGTCCACCCAACTGTGGCGCGCATAGCTCTGGTTGCCGGCGATGAGTGAATAGGTGACACATTCCTCCAAAAGCTGCAACTGCGCTTCCTTCCACATAGCTATCTGTGCATCCGCATCGGTCTCAGTGCGGGCTGCCTCGATCAACGCGTCAATCCCCGCATAGTGGGAAAAGTTGGTGTCAGGCTTGGCGCCGGTCACCACGATCGAGTCGGAATGGTAGAAGCGGGTGAGATAGACGTCCGCATTGGGCCGCCAGGCCATGTATGCCACTATTGGGTTTGCACCCTCGCGGATCAGACTGTGCATGCTAGTGTGATCCACCACGGTGAGATTGAGTTCGACGCCGATCTCAGCCCACTGGGCCTGCAGATTCTGGTAGGCCTGGAGATAGCTGGAGCTCTCGGATGCGAACACGTCCATCGAGAAACCATCCGCATAACCGGCCTCGGCCAACAACTCTATGGCTTTGTCCCGATCCACCTCGTACTCGACACCGGCCGCAGCGACCTCTTCCTGGGTCAAGCCGCCGGCGAGGAACTGTGCCGGCACCGGCGAGAACGCTTTCATATAGACCCTATCGCTATAGATCGCCAGGATCTCCGGACGGCTGACGGCGTAGGCCAGCGCCTGTCTCACTCTCACGTCGTCCAGCGGTGCCTCGGTAACGTCAAAGTGCAGCGTGATGACTTCGGCAACGCCAAAGATGTCGATCTCTATATCGGGCACCGATCCTACTCGCTCCAGCCACATGTCCTCACCGACCGCACTGATTGCGTCCAGTTCGCCGGCCTCTAGCCCAAACTCGCGGCTGTTGCTGTCCTGCACGTACATAAAGTTAACCCCATCCAGCAGCGGGGTGCCCCTGAAATAGTCCTCGTGTGCCAGCAGCACGACCTTTTGCAGAGGGAAGTACTTGTTCACCACAAAGGGACCCGTTCCCACGGCATGTGTCTTGAATTCCTCGTCGCCCATTGCCTCGATCGGTTGCTTGGGGACGATAAAGCCGCCGGCATAGTCCGCGATCTTGGGGAAGAACAACATCGGGGAGAGCGGATTTTCCAGCGTGATCCTGACGGTGTAATCGCCAACTGCCTCAAAGGTCATGCCCCCGTATTCCCCCGCATACGCCGAGCGATCCGGGTCGGCGGCCTTTTCAAAAGAGTAGACCACGTCCTCCGATGTCAATTCATAGGCAGGGACCGCATCGGATGGCTGGACCATCACGCCTTCC
>DAOUVM010000113.1 GCA_030667645.1 Ardenticatenales bacterium
AACCTCTGAGATTTGATCTCGACAAACTGAGCCGCTTTACTCCTCAAGAGGTGAATTTCATCGGCCGGGATATTCTCGTTCAAGTGCGCCAGCAGCCGATCCGCATCCGATTCGAGATAGATGAGGGTTTCGTAATAGTCACCCGCGATCGAAACTTTTACACCATCGATCTCAATCACTTCTATCATGCCTCCGCCGGTGGATATGGCGGTCATCGTGTGGGTTTCTTTGGAGTTGGTGATCGTCATCTTGTAGAGGTTGGGGTGGTCGGCGTTTATGGGGGTGATCTCGATTTTGACGTTGATCCCGGCTTGATGAATCGCTCTTGCGGAATCCGCCAACCTTTCATCGGTTACATCCCATCCCAAAAAGCCACCGAACAATCCCATATCCGTTCCATGACTTTCGTGGGTGGTTGCCAGCGAGCCATCCGGATCGAATTCGATGAGCACATCCTGGATTTCCCCATCCATCAAATCCCGGACCATCCTGCCGATGCGAGCGGCGGCGGCACTGTGAGAACTGGATGGCCCACGCATGGCGGGACCAATCACATCGTTGAATATGCTGGGGTAGGTTTGGGCTGGATCATCCACGGCTGGTTTCATTATTCACACCCGAACTTTCGTGATCCTGGCTGCTCTCCCGAGGCGGTGTCCTCTTTCCGGCTAATGGTCCATGGCTTTTCACCCGCAGTGGGCCCTTCCGCCCCCTTTGTGAAGCCTATGGGCTTGCACGTGCGAGAACCCTTGGCCGAAGCGGATCAAACCTGGCTGAGTTTCGACGGTTGCCGAAATCCCATAAGGAAATGGCGTGCAAGGAGGTGTTTCGAGTATCCCTCCTTCTCAACGATCGCCAATTGGCCGATTGCGACCGGGCCGCGGGTGGTGTGGCTGCCAATGACGGCGCCGGGCCTCTCAACCAGAGCAAGAATCGGACTCGGATTTGCAGAGTCGCACACCCCGGCCGCCGACAACTCTGTTCCCAATTACCCGGCCGCAAACGGGACCGGATCGTCTGTCACCTGCTGCCACCATTCCGTGAGCCAGTCCATCACGGCTGGAAAGTTCTCCAGCGGCAGGGCCCGGTAGCTGGGGACCCTGAACTTGCGGTATAGCTCCGAGTATACCCGCTGGTACGGGTTTCCCTTGTCCTTCTCTTCCCCGAGGTGGTAGGCCAGGGCCTTGACCGCCTCTGAGACGGCGGCCGCCTGAGCATCTGTTATCGCGGCGCCGCCGGCCAGGGAGAGCTCAATTCGCTGCAGGCGCCGCGCCTGGTACCCTACCACCGCGGCCGCCTTGTCCAGTCGCTCGTGGGCAGTCACGGCCACATCCTCTACTGTGTCTAGCCGGCCATCGTGCTGGGCGAGCCAACGTTCCATGGTCACCTGCTGCTTGGCCATCGTGTATACCGCCTCGGCCAGGGTCAAGGCCCGCTCGGCCGGGGTCAGGCCCTCGGCCGGGGGTGTAAGGGCAGGGTCAGGCGTCGGCAAGATGTCGGTCTTGAAGGCGTCCCAGAGGACCCTGAAGCATTCCCGCTGGTAGCGCAGCAGCTTGGAACGAACTCCTTCAACTACACGGCCGGCCGGGATACCGAAAAGCCAGCCCGGTATCATCTCCAGGGGCAGGCACAGCATCTCTTGCCGGCCGCCGTGCTGTTTGGCATCCCGGGGTGTGGTTATTACACCCACACCCCGAACAGCCTCCTTTAGCACCGGATGCCGGTTGATCCTTTGCCGCTGCCCGGACCAGTCGAGGCCCAGATTGTCGCAAAGCCGCCGTACCGGTACGAATATCTCACCGCTCTCCAGACGCGCCGCCTGCAGCTCGTCGTCATAGAATACGATGGTCTTCTCCTCTATGGGGATCAGTCCCTCTTTGTCGCTCATGGAGTAATGTCCTCTCAGTGCTGGACGGGACAGCTATATTCGCCCACCAGGGTTGCTAACCAGCACTGATGGAAACACCGCGGTTGCGCTGGGCGTAACCACCTTTTTGTGCATTGCCCCGGAGCGTAACCACCTCAGAACCTGGTTGCGATTTGTTTGAGATCACCCTCGGCCGTCGAGCCGTGATTTCCCTAAAGTGTAACCACCTCGAAAACTGGTTACGCAGTCAAGCATCGATTGCAGCCCACATGCCTTGCGCCACATCCTTCCCAGAATATCCGGAACCTCCCACACCTTCAGTATAGCGCACCACCATGCACACCGCAAACGCAGAGTGCCGACGGCTGCCGGCCGTGCGCCACCAAGAATCCCGCCCGACAATCAGACTTGGCCCGAGACCGCTCTCCGATGACCGGGTTTGGCAGGCCGCTTTTAGTGGAGATATCCTGGCAGCGTGATCTCTGCCGGACTGGTGTGCCAGCGGAGACCCGCCGCAGCGTAGGAGCCCCCGATCTGTGACAGCGCGTTCACCGCGCAAATGCCCTGAACGGATTGTCGCCGGTGAGCCGCTGGATCGTATCTTTGCTGACGCCGGCCGTTCTCAGCTTGGGCAGAAAGTGCTCGTGGAGGTACGTAAACGGCCGCGGCACGCCACCGCCGGGTTGGGATGGGTCGTATTGGCCGCGATCCTGGCTGAGGAGCAGGCGATGCTCCAGGCCGGCCTCTAGCACTCGCAGGATTCGCTCGATAAAGAACTCGTCGCTGAGATCATCCGCGCCGATGGCATCATACTCGATCCAGGCGCCCCGCCGCGCGGCATCCAGGTGCAAGCCAATGTCCGGCTCGCTATGAGCGTGAATCCAGATGAAACGCTCCAGCGAGTATCCCTCTTGTTCAATGATGGCCAATTGGCGCTGCAGGACCGACCCGCGGATGGTGTGGCTGCCGATGACGGCGCCGGTCGCTTTGCCCGCCCCGGCGGCCGCCCGCAGCACCTTGGTCTCACACTCTGTCATCCCATCGTCGCCGGCGCTCAGCTTGATCCAGCCGGCCTGGACACCGCTATCCTCGATCTGGCCGGTCAACTCGGCCAGCATCCAATCTCGAATCTCCTCCGCGTCCGCCTGGTGCACCCAGGCCGGAATCCAGGGTTCCCGATACACCCCCGTCGGCGCCACGATCGGAAAGCCGGCCGCCTCGGAGACGGCACGGACAATGTCCGCCCGCCGGCCGATACCCGCTGGCGTACATTCGACCAGAGCGGTGATTCCCTGCGCTTGGAGCTTTTCGATCTCGGGAACCATCAGGGCGATCACGGGTTCGGCCTCGGCCGAGAGATAATTTGAAGTCTCAATCGGGCCGAGGTCCACAAAGACGTGCTCGTGGGGCAGGATCATTCCCTGGCTCTCGGCGGCCAGGGGGCCGAGCGTGGTGATCAGGCGAACATTCTTCATGGTGATTCTCCTATGCCGGCCAGATCTTGCGGCCGCCGCCATGGGGGGTGATCGCGTCGATTGTCGCCAGTTCTTCTGTGGTTAGCCTGGGCAGCAACGCGGCCCCCACATTGTCCCGTAGCTGCTCTTCCGTCTTGGCGCCCGGGATGGCAAGCGTGACGGCCGGATGGGACATGACGAATTGCAGCGCAAGCTGTGCCAGAGTGCGCCCCTGCGCCAGAGTGCGCCCTTGCGCCAGGGGACGGAGCAGTTCTACCTTGGCAAGGTCCGACATAAAGATATCGCGCTCCTCAGGGGTCTCCAGCCAGCGCCGCCGAAAGTCATCGTCGTGAAACTGCACGTCGGAACTGAACTTGCCGGTCAGGATGCCCATAGCCAGCGGCCCGCGCACGATGACGCCAATGTCGTTCTGCTGGCAATAGTCCAAGATCTCCGCCTCGGCCGTCCGGTTCAGGATGCTATAGTCAGTTTGCAGAGTGGCGCAACCGCCGGCGTCGTTAAAGGCCTTCAGGTATTCCAGATCGCTCGTACTGACGCCATAGGCCCGCACCTTGCCTTGATCTTGCAGTCTCTGGAAACCCTCGACAAAGATCTCCATTGTCGATTCGCGATGGTCGATATGAGACTGGATAACGTCGACATGATCGGTCTGCAAACGCGTGAGGTTGCTCTCGACTCCCGCAATCAACTTGTCGACGGTGTCATAGGCCGTGCGATCGCGTTCGCCATCATAGTTGACCCATCCGATCTTGGTGGCCACGATGAATCGATCGCGACGTCCCTTCATCGCCCGTCCCAGCAGTTCCTCGCTGCGGCCGCCGCCATAGACGTCGGCCGTGTCAAAAAAGGTAATGCCCGCTTCCAAGGCGGCGTCGATGGCGTTGAGGGATTCACTGTCGTCGGTGGGTCCCCACTGACCACCACCGACCGCCCACAAACCGATGCCAAGCTTGGTGACCTCAAGCTGGCTTTTTCCGAGGGTGCGTTTCTCCAGTGCGCTCATCTTCATTTCTCCCTGTTGATGTTTCTCCTGGAAGGATTCCGCTGCTCATGCCGCCAGGATGCGAAACCTGAACAGTGCTTAACTCCCCAACGGTCAGGGTGACGGCGTCCAATCCCCGAGCCCGGATTTGAGCTTCTCTGCATACCCCGCGCGCTCCGTTAGCGTCGTTGTCTCTCTGCGGCCGGCATAGAGGCGGTCGCCCTGATAGCGTGGGTAGACGTGCACATGATAGTGCCATACGTCCTGCCCCGGCGGCTCATTGTTCTGTACGATGGACACTCCATCACACGAGTAGACCTCTCTCATTGCCAGAGCCACGGCGCGGGCGCACTCGTGGATCCTGGCGGCCAGATCGAGCGGCAGGTCATAGATGTTCTCATAATGCGCGTTTGGCATCACAAGCGCGTGGCCAGGATGGTCAGGACACCGATGGAGACTGACAAAGACAGCAATCAGATCATCCCGATAGACGCTGGGTTCAACACCATGTGCCTCTTCCTGGCGAACTAGATAGCAGAACGGACAGGCATACCCATCGGGTGCGTGACTGTACATCTCAATCGATGCTCCTCCTAAAGCCGGCCGGCTGGCGGTCTGGCCTCCAGAATTCCGATTTCTGTCAGAAATCGGAATTCTGGACAGCCTGTCACTCGCTCACGGCCGCATCCATCGTGTGCAGCGCCAGAATGAGGTACTCGATGCGCCGCGCGCCCGCTGCTTCCAACTGGTCGGCGCACGCTTGCAGGATCTCCCGGGTGGGCGCGCGGTATCGATCCGTCGGCAGCCGTCGAATCAAACGGCCCAGCATGATGGCCCCGCCCTCCACGTCCTCCCGTGCCAGTGTCTCGGCACAGTCGCCCAGCGCAGCCGCCAGGTCACCACCATGAGCCCGAGAGGCCCCCAACTCTTTCTTCAGGTCGAGGAGCGCTTGCGCCGCGGCGGTACCGGTCTCTTCCGGCCGGTGGCGCAGCAGGCGGATGAAATAATGCTCGCTCCCAACGATTCGCGCCAGCGCCAGCGCCAGCTCCATGCGCTCGGTCTGGTACGGGCAATCGCGCAGCAGATCCAACAGTGCTCCGGCGGCGCTGTCTACCCGTAGCTTGCCCAGCGCCGCGGCATAGGCGATCTGCAGCCCCTTGTCAGTCTCGGCCGCCATCCGTTCCAGCAACATTGCCACCGAGCCGCCATCGTCCAAGGTTGCCAGGGACCGCGCGCAATGTGCTCGCACCGACCGGTAGGGCGAATCCAGCCCGGCGCGCAGTGGCTCGATTGCCTCCTCATCATCCATCCGGCCGAGCGCCCACGCCGCGACCACGCTGAGAGCCGGCTCGGGTCCGCGCAGGATCTTTACCAGGGCTTCCCGCAGGCGCGGAACCGGACCCCCACGTGCGGCCGAGATGATCGCCTCAAACCGGACATTGAACCGCGGATCCGATAGAGATTCCAGCAATTCGTCGATGATGAGTGGGCTCCGGGCGCGGCCCAGCCGCTCAGTCACCGACACGGCGCTCGGTTCGTCCTTGGCCAATTGAAAGGCAACCACCGCTTCCATCGCCCGGAATGGGTTGCCGTGAAAGAACATCCCGGCGAATTGAGTCACGCTCACGCTCGTGTCCGCCTTGACCCGTCTGAGCAAGAACGTCCCCAGCAACGGCAAGATCACACCGGCCAGGAACAAGATCGAGAATGGGTCGAGAGTAAAGACCAGAAACTGGCCGCTGATACCGGCCGAGTAATCCACCAGCCGCCCGCCCATCAAGTGGCTCAACATCGAGATGACGCTCATCCAGGCAAAATAGACCGCCATATAGCCGGTCTTTTTCTTCGGGGGCACCACGCTGACGTACAAGAGCCGGGCTGACCCGATGGCCCAACTCATGTTGGCGAACCCCTGCAAGAGGGCGATCCCCAGCGCCAGGTAGAGACTCGAAGGATCCTGCCGGGGCATCATGAACCAGAACACCGGAAGCAGGGCTTTCAGAAACACCCCGGACAGCATGATGGGTTTGCTGCCGTACCGATCCGAGGCCCAACCCCAAAGGTAGCTCGTCAGCAGGCCCCCCACCAGGGTGCCGGACTGCAACAGCACGACGTTGCCTGAGGCGAGCCCAACCTGTTCGCGCATGAACAACGGTACGAGCGATGCCAACCCGGTCGATGCCAGCGTAACCAGGCCGGCGCCAACCAGATACGAGGTCAGGTTCTTGTCCCGAATCGCCTCCAGCATGTTCTGACGCGATGACAGGCCGGTACGAACCTTCGGACCAGGAGCTCCGCCGGGGATGCGGGTGTTGGCCCATACCGATACCAGGCCAGCCATGGTGCCAACGGCAAACAGCAGAACGAACCGATCCAGATCCGGAGAAGCGCCGAGAAAATAACCAGCCCCGGTCACGGCCAGAAAACCGGCTATACCGCTGAGTATCTGGCTGCTGGCCGTAAACTTGCCCCGAATGGCATTGGGGACGAACTCCTGGGACCAGGGAAAGCGGGCGGTCAAGGAGATGGCCCGGCTGGCGGCAAAGGCAGCCACGATCCCGATCACAAAGAGGAGCACCGCCTCCGACCCCCACTTGGCCAGGACCCAGGGCGTCAACAGCAAGCCGGCCGTGATCACCTTTCTGGCGCCGTGAAAGATGAGGTAGGTGCGCTTGTATCCCCATCTCTCGGCCGCCGGTGCAACGAACAGGGCCATCATGCCGAAAAAGGGGATCAGTGAGAGTAGCGAGCCAAGCTGCGTCTTGCTCAGGCCCAACTCGCTCAGAAAGAGGACAAATACGGGGCCAAAAAAGGTGAGCTCGATGAAAACCCAGTTGGCTGCGTTGCCGGCCAGAGCCCAAGGCACGCCTCGCATCTTTTCGACGGTGGTTGGCTCCTGGTTCATCGGCCGAAAGCGGGCGGGATCCCTGTTGCCCGGTCAATGTGCAGCCGGACCGCCCCATGAACAACCTGCGTTCGGTGGGACTGGCCGCCGGCCGCCGGCTCGCACGGCCTGGTGGTGATCATCAGAGGGACCGCGAGTGGGATGGCTCTCCCGACATCGATATAGTTCCCCCAGAGTTGCGTTTCCGGGGTCAGAATGCCCCTTGAACGGTCGTCCAATTTCGTCTCCTCAGCACCAGCGGGTATCTCAGGTGCGACGCCGGGCCATCCTACTCGCAACCGCGGAATCACGCTCGCCATCAGTATAGCGCCATGGAACCCGCAGAGCAACTTTGAGCCCTCGCGGGCGCCGAGTGGGGGATCAATCCCCCGTCTTGATCGCCACGAAAACGAGTTCG
>DAOUVM010000259.1 GCA_030667645.1 Ardenticatenales bacterium
AGGCGACTGGCGGATACGATCATCGACGTCCCTGTTTTCGGGTCGACGGGCATAATACTCGTTGTAGTGCTGGCTGCCGGGGCTCAGCCGCCAACGAGCAAACATGATGTCGCGCTCGTCTATGCGGGTCCGAGGACACTCGTCGGTCGGCGCGGGCCGGCCGATAGGCAAGGTTACCGCCAGAAAGAGAAACATGGTTGCAGCGACCAGCGCAATCGCGGCAGCCGGTTGAAACGGGAAGCGTAGCAGTCCAACCGCCAGGTACGGCAACGGAAGCACGGCCGCCAGCCCGAGCGCCACCCTCGCTGCCCGCCGCTCCCCCTCGCGACTCGACGCAATGCCAAAGAGTAGCATGGCGGCCCCGACCATGCCCCCGGTCAGAACAGCCAGCCACTCTAGGAACATCAGTCCGTCGAAAAGAGCCACAAGCCTGACAAACCGGCGCTGGAGGTCACGGGGATTGGGCTATCTGTTGTCCGGCCCGCGATGGGGTTGGGGCATTTGGGTGATGCTGATCCGCCGCGTCTTCCGCCGCGCCGCAGCCAACTCGCCCCCCTCTCCCGCCGCGGTGGATACTCCATACCGGCAAGCCCGCCCGCCCAGACACACCACTTCTCGCGGGTCCGCGCCGGTGGCAGAGTCAGCGTGCCGACATCCGGACGGCGCATATCTGGCGGAGGGTCCGCTTGGCGATGCGCCGATAGGCCCGATTGGACCGCACGACGATGCTCAGATGCAGGTCAGCCTCTCGGCAGCAGAGTGGGAGAAAGACCAGCAGTTCGCGGTCACCAAAACGCACGGCGATCTCATCCACCATGCGTTCTCCGGATGCTCGGGCAGCCAACTGATGAATAGTGGCCCCGACAGCCGCCACAGTTTGAGCCAAATCCGTATCCGGAACGGCCGCTATCAGCAAACCGTCGTCGCTGGCCAGCAGTGCCAGCGAGACCGCCTCGTTGGCTGCCAACTGCTCAAGGATATGGCGGAACGCTTGCTGGCGATCAACCGGCGTCATGAGCTCTCCCCTTCATCCTCTACCGAATCCAAGATGGAATACAGCAACTCCAAGAGCACTGTCTTGACGCTGTCCTTTTCAAGCGCCACGCAAGGCAGAACCTTGACCTCAGGGTCGATGCGCAGCACGATTCGCAGGTCCGAGGGCTCCCACGCATCCGGGTGGTCCTGCTTGTTGGCCGCCACGACAAAGGGGGTGGGGGCATAGGTCCTGAAGGTGTCTAGAATGCGCTTCGATTCCTGAAAGGTCTCTGCCCGAGTGCTGTCCACCATCACCACAAAACCCAGCATCCCCTCGGAGAGGATCTCCCACATAAAATCAAAGCGCCGTTGGCCAGGCGTGCCGAACAGGTACAGAACAAGGTCATCATCAACGGTGATGCGTCCAAAATCCATCGCGACGGTGGTGGACTCTTTGATCTGCTCGGCCGGATTGGTGATCTTGCGCTCCGTCTGAACAACATCTATCTCGCTGATCGAGCGAATGAATTCGGTTTTCCCGGCCGAGAATGTTCCTGTCACCACCATCTTGACGGTTTGCATCATACTCTTACCTGCTGGTTGTCACTCGGCCGGTTTCCTCTTGCCTGAGCCGCCCGTCCTGTCATGCGCCGTCGGTTTGACGGGCACAAAGCGCGATGAAGGGGCTGTGCGCTCGGATACTCCTTGTCGTCACCAAAACCAGCACCGGTGCAGCGAAAAGCGTAGACCTTGCTGGCGTCGGCGCAACTGCCATTGGGAACATTGCCGTATCAGGCTAGATCCGTCGAATGCGGTCGATGAGTCGCATGACGACGGATCGTTTGACGGCTGGGGCCTGTGCCATAGGTGCTGGTCTCTTGCCTGGCGCGACCCGCTCCGGCCGATCCGGTTCGGTTGGTTTGGCTCCCTCGCACGGGACCAGTTCCACCAACCCGGCGTGCATCATGCCGTACACGATGCGACGAATCTGAACGTCGCTCATACTGTTGGCTTTGGCAATCTGCCGGATCGTGTTGCGCGGATTGATGAAGGATACCACGCGCCACTCTTCCACCGCCAGGCTGATATTGCGTATGCCGGCGCTTGGCCGGTCGGCAAACTTGAGCGCCATGTCCAAATCCGGCAGTTCATCCTGAAGTCGCTCCCCCTCTTTCAGCCTTCGACTCCCCTCCATGATGACGCCCTCAAGGTTGATGGGAACCGTAATGCGCTCCGGGGGAGGCAATACATTGGCGTCAAAACGGAACACGCCCTCGCCCCAGGTGAACTGCCGATACACGATTTCCAGAGTGTGCCGCCGAACACTCTCTATGATATCCGCCTGAGACACCAATCCCGCGTTGATCAGCATCATGCCCAGCTCTTTGTCGCCAGCCTTGCCCCTTTCCTTTCGAATGGTATTGGCCTGCTCTGCGGACAGTTTGCCGGCGCGTTCAAGAATGTTGGAGAGTCGGCTGTTCCCATGACTCACACTGGCAAAGATCAAGCTGCCCTCACGGAATGACATCCTCGCCACTTCTTTGGAGTTCCTCTCAACAGTCAAGGTTCCCGTCTTGCGAGCAAGGTTGATCAAGTTGAGAAGCTGAGTCGTGCTGAAATCTCGCAGATTGCCCTTCAAGGCCATTGTTCTCTACCTCATACCCCAGCCTGGAGCATAGCCAACTAGTGAGGTTCTGCCCATGGATTATACTCGTAGCTGAATGCCCCGTCAAAAAGGCGACCTGATAGCATTGAAAAACAAGAGAGTCGCCGTTCCCACCGCAGTTCCGCTACTGCACACACTTGCGCCTGCGGGCAGTGCAGGTGAGGATAGCTGGCAGGGGTGTAGTATACACCCCCCGTTCACCGCTGATGCAGCACTCCATTTGGCCTGACAGCAGGTTGTCCACACCCTCGGACACTCGGTCCGGAGCGCCGCTTCTGAGCGCCGCGAGAGAGGGGAGAGTGTTCTCTCCTGTCTAGCCGTGCCGGGACGGCCACTTTATCCTGACAGCTGGGGACGATTCCAGCGGGAGCCGGCACGGCCTTGCTCAGTAACTACCCTTGACAGCCTGCGAAACGCCTGGACCGCTGACCGGGCAGGAGATCGCAACATAGTGGCCCCGTTTGAGGCTGTGACCGGCGGATGATATAATTCCTGCCGCTGCCTCAGGCTGGATGCCCTGGGTTTGCTGAATGATGACACCTGGTAGCGAATGGCTGCCCGCCAACGTGGAGGTTGTTTCTCATGCGCACAAGCTTCAATCGACAAGCCACCATGGTGGTAGCGATGGTAGCGCTGCTGCTACTCTGTGCTTGCTCTTCCGAGCCGGATGCCACAGGTACGCCCACCAAGACTCCAGGCGCTGTCCAGCATTCAGCCGCAACCAAGTCTCCTCCAGTCATGGCAACGCCTATCCCGACCGTTACCCCAAGGCCTCCATCTCCCACGCCGGAGCCCGAGCCGACAGGGACACCCCAACCCGAGGTAATCGAAGGGCTAATCGGGCCCGAGGTCTATGACCATGACGTGAACCCTCTCACTGGAGAGGTGATGACTGACCCAACCGTGCTGGACCGCCGCCCGGTGGCGGTCAAATTCTCCAACTATCCACCGCAGTATGTTCGCCCCCAGGCGGGGCTGGACAAGGCTGACCTCGTGTTCGAGCACTATGCAGAGGGGGGGGTGACCCGGTTGACAGCCATCTTTTATGGACAGGGAACCAGCCAAGCGGGATCGATACGCAGCGGCCGGATGATTGACCTGGAGATCCCGGCCATGTATCAGTCCGCCTTTGCCTATTCGGGCGCCAGCGCTGGGGTGAGGGAAAAGATCCGCTACTCGGACTTTTATGAGCGGGTCATCTCGCCCGATTTCGGCTATGGTGAGCCCTTTTTCTATCGCATGCCACGAGATGGTGTGCCTTTCGAACACACTCTATTTGCCGATCTGTACGACATTTGGGCCTGGTTGGACAACAATGACAACAACACCCGCCCCGAACTCAAGGGACTAGCTTTCAGCGAAATGCCGCCGGCGGGTGGGGTCCCGGTCAGCAATTTGCTGGTAGGTTATCTCTCGGCGGACTGCCAGGTCAAATGGGCTTACACGCTAGCCACCGGCCGGTACCTGCGTTGGCAGGGCGGCGCAGCGCACACCGAGCTAACCAGCGGTGCTCAACTCTCGGCCGCCAACGTCGTCATTGTGGGCGCCCATCACAAAGATACCGATATTCTGGAAGACCATGTGGCCGGCGGGCATTACTCTGTCCAGATTCAGATCTGGGGTGACGGCCCGGTCTCCCTGTTCCGCGATGGTCAGCGCTACGAGGGTCGCTGGCAGCGTGCAGACCGCGAGGACATGCTTTCTTTCACCGACCTGGATGGGGATATCCTTCCATTCAAACCAGGGAACACCTGGTTCCAGATGGTGCCACTGGGATTCGATCGACTGATCGTCGAACCCTAGGAGGCCAACTTGCGCCAGCACGTGGTGCTGCCCTGAGAGAATCCCGAAGGGTTGCCGGTCCCCCGTCCGGCCGTGCGGCGGTCCCGGGG
>DAOUVM010000209.1 GCA_030667645.1 Ardenticatenales bacterium
CAGTAGCTCGTTGAACAGAGGGCGAGCTTGCCCGATGTCCCGACTGCCAGGCCTTGACTCCTTTTGGTGAACAATTCAGATTGTGAGGTTAAGCATGGATCTTGCTCCCGCCGTCCAGAGAATCCTGACCGCACCCACCCCAGCCGCGTTGTGGAAGCTCTATGGCCAGCTACTGGCGGCCGGTGTTCCGCCTGAAGCGCCCCTGCTTGGCGTGGTAGGTGCTTTCCACCATTACCTTTCCGACCTGCGCAGCAAAGCCACCGCGCAGCAATTCAGCGAACTCGCTTCCGTGCTGGATGTCGGCGCCGTGGGCGGCATAGCGCTGCAAAACCTGATAGGGTCCGAGGGAGGCCGCGCAGAGGCCAGTCACCTCCTACACCGGCTGCTGCTGGGGACAATCAGCGAGTCATTGATGGTGATAGCCAGCCGCCAGTACGTCAAGGGGTGGAGCAGTGAATTGAACTCCGTTCATTGTCAGGCTGCGTGGTTTCTCGCGGGCACGCTCTGGACTCTCTCGGCGCAGATGCAGCCCGAGCTACCGGCTAGCGAGCGATGGACAAACATCCAACGGTTGATCGCCCCGGCCCTTGATCCGGACACTGCCAACGTCTCCAAGGCTGTGTTGCTCGGCCGGTTGTTCCAGATTCTGTTGCTCGGCCAACTGCTTCCTTTCCTGCCCTTCAAGCCGGCATCGGATCGCTCCACGACTGGCTGAGGAAGGCTTGACCCAGCGGAAATGACAGCCCGTCTCTTTGATGAGAGCACCCTGCGAAAACTGGAGCGTTTATCTCTCGTCTCCCGGAGGGTCCGGGCCGGCGTCATCAAGGGCGAGCGGCGCAGCACCAAGCGCGGTACGGCCATCGAGTTCGCCGATTACCGTGCCTATGTGAGGGGAGACGACTTGCGCCGGGTGGACTGGAACATCTACGCCCGTCTGGAACGACCGTTTCTCAAGCTGCTGGAAGAGGAAGAAGACCTGGCTGTTCACCTGCTATTGGACACCAGTGGAAGCATGGATTGCGGCGATGGCGACGCGCACAAGCTGCGCTACGGCCTGCGGCTGACAGGTGCGCTGGCACAGATCGCCCTGAGCACCGGGGACAGGGTCACAGTGCAGATGGTGGGGGGATCGGGGCCTCAGGAGCCAAGAGGTGGGAGATTCGGGCCGGTTCGAGGAACAGGATATGCAGTTGGGCTGTTCCAATGGTTATCGGAGCAGCCGGCCGGCGGCACGACCGATCTGAACGCCGCTTTGCAGAGCTATGCCCGGCGCCGCTTCCACCCCGGACTGACCATACTCATCTCTGATCTGTGGAGCCCGGCCGGCTTTCGCGATGGCATAGGCGCCCTCCAGACGCAGGGCCATGAGACGGGAATCATCCAGCTTCTCGCGCCCGATGAATTGGACCCGCTACTGGCGGGTGACCTGCGGCTGGTGGACACAGAG
This sequence comes from Ardenticatenales bacterium, assembly GCA_030667645.1. Lineage (GTDB taxonomy): Bacteria > Chloroflexota > Anaerolineae > Promineifilales > UBA4811 > GLR113. Next base: position 1,448 of record DAOUVM010000209.1, read on the forward strand.
ACGGGCGATGCCGAGGAGGTAACCATCGATCGCCCGATGCTCGACCGGTACCATCGCCGGGTCACGGATTGGCAAACCCAGATAGCACAGTGGTGCCGCGGCCGCCACGTCCACTATGTACCCGTGTCCACGAACCTACCCTGGGAGCAACTTGTACTGCAGACACTGAGGGCGCGAGGGTTGGTTGATTAGCCACAGTCCATCATGGCGTGGCGATCCCGAGCGCAGTCAGCGAGAGTCCGAATGGTCCAGGGAACCGGTGGAGGCCGATCAGATGTCACATCGCGGCGGCCGCGGGATGATGGACCAGGCAAACCAGGGCCAGCCGGACGAGGCATCAAAGCCAGCGGACCGTAACAAACGGCCCGGAGCCACACCTTCAGGCGTCACACCAAGAATCATGCCATGGTTCAATTCCTAAGCCCGACCGCACTCGCGCTACTTGCCATCTCCATCCCGATCCTGCTGCTCTGGATGTTAAAGATGCGCCGTCGCGACGTGACCATCGCCAGCACAATGCTGTGGAGCGAATTGCTGCGCGACCGAGAGGCAAATGCACCCTGGCAAAAGCTGCGCCGCAACCTGCTGCTTTTCCTGCAGTTGGCGACGCTGGTGGGGCTGGTGTTGGCGCTCGCTCGTCCATTCACGCCCGTCCCCGCTGTCGCCACCGGCGCAGTGGTCGTGCTTTTGGATGCCTCGGCCAGCATGAACGCCACCGACGTGGACCCATCCCGCTTTGCGGTTGCCCAGCGGGCAGCCGTCAGAATGGTCGAAGGGCTGGGCCGCGACGGATTGATGACCGTGATAGCAGTGGGAAGCCAACCACGCGTCCTGGCTGCCTCCACCGCAGATCGGGCGGTCCTGCGGGAGGCCATCAGCGCCGCCCGGCCGGAGGAGGGCAGCGCCGATTGGGCCTCCGCCTTGACCTTGGCATCCGGAGCAACGAGCGGTGCCGCCAAGAGCACTATTGTCATCATTTCCGATGGAGTTGATTTGACGGTGGGGAGCGACCTGCCCCGACTGCCGGGCGAGGTCCGCTACCTTCCAATCGGCAGGGACACTCGGGCCGGCGGAACTGACAACCTGGCGATTACGACCCTGGCTGCCCGCGACGGGAGAGACGGCCTGGAACTCTTGATCAGGATTGCGAACACCAGCCCTCTAACGTCCTCACCCAGCCAATCTCTGCTCTCCATCTATGTGGACGGGGTGCTCTACGACTCGCGCCACATCACTGTACCTCCCGGCGAGGACCAGCCCCTGACTTTGGCCGGATTGCCGGCCGGTGCAGCGACTATCGAGGCCCGCCTGATGAGCCAGGACGCACTGGCGGTGGATGACATCGCCTGGGCAGTTTGCAGGCCCGGGGGCGAGCGGCGGGCTCTGGTCGTCTCGGCCGGGAACCTCTTCCTGGAACGTGCCATCGCCGCCCTGCCGGATGTCGCCGCCTTTCGCGCCAGCCCTGATTCCGCCCTCCCTGCTGAACCCTACGACCTGTACATCTTTGATGGCGTGCTCCCGGATAGGTTACCGGAAGCGCCGATGCTCATCATCGACCCACCGCCCGGAAACCCATTATTGACCGTCACCGGCGCTTTTAGTGACACCCGAATCAGCCAGGTTGCCAATCACCCACTGCTGACACACGTGGATTTTGGCCAGGTGCAGATATCGGAAGCGCAAAGAGTCGAAATGCCGGATTGGCCGGGGACCCACGAACTTGTGCAAGCCAGTGGTGGACCGCTGTTGCTGGTTGGCAAGCCCGCCGGCCAGAGGGTGGCAGTCCTGACCTTTGACCTGCACCGTTCAGATTTGCCGCTGCTGGTTGCGTTTCCGGTGCTGATGGCTAATCTGGTTGACTGGCTGAGGCCTGGCCTTCCGTTTGACATTGGCGGGCAGACCAGCCTGCACCCCGGCGAATCGCTCCCTCTCTATCCGGTAGGTGCGGGCGAGGTGCGGATTACCCGGCCGGACGGGACCGTCTGGACGGCCGAACCGGGCGAGTCACCCATGGTCTTTGCCGAGACGGAGCAACTGGGACTCTACCAGGTAGAGGTTGATGGCGAACCTGCGGGTCAGTTCGCCATCAACCTCTTGAGCCTGGCCGAATCCACTCTGACGCGACAGGAAGCTATCACTCTGGGGCGGGAAAAAGTCACTCCCGGCGGCGAGGAGGAACTCGGCCAACATGAACTCTGGCCCTGGCTGGCTGCCTTGGCATTTGCCATCCTGATGGTCGAATGGTGGGTCTACCACCGAGGGCCCTGACAGCCCTCATGCGCCCTTATTGCACCCTGCTGTCCACGGACCCGGCGCCTGCACTCCGGCGCCTCAGCAACCCGTCCTCGCCCTAGCCCATCAACACCTTCACCTGGTGCTGATGACCGTCGCCATCTAGCGGGATCTCTCCGGAAGGTGATTCGTCTCCGTCTATCCAGACTTGCTTGACGCCGCGATTGACCCCGTTCGGGTTCTCAACGCGAATCTGGTACACGGTCTCGCCGTCACAATAGGTCAAGTCGTAGCTCCGCCACCCCTTGGGGATGCACGGGGCGATTTGCAGAGTTTTTCCCACTCGCCTGAGCCCGAGGATCGATTCCAGGCCCACCTGATACATCCAACCGGCCGAGCCAGTGTACCAGGTCCAGCCACCACGGCCGGTATGTGGTGGGACGCTGTATACGTCCGCCGCCACAACGTAAGGCTCCACCCGATAGCGTGCCACCTTGTCTGGCGTGTCCCCATGGCGGATTGGGTTCAGCAGACGAAAAAGAGCTTCGGCGCCGTCTCCGTCTCCCAGTTCGGCAAGGGCACGCACCACCCACAGCGCGGCATGGGTATACTGACCACCGTTCTCCCGGATGCCCGGTAGATAGCCCTTGACATAGCCGGGGTCGCGTTCGGTCCTGTCAAAAGGCGGGGCAAAGAGCAGGATCAGCCGGTCGTCGAGCCTCACCAGTCTCTCCTGGACGGCATTCATGGCCGCCGCCGCTCGTTGACGATCGGCCGCCCCTGACAGGACCGCCCACGACTGGGCCAGGGAATCGATCTGGCACTCGTCGTTCTCGGCGGATCCCAGCGGGGTGCCGTCGTCATAGTAGGCACGTCGGTACCAGCGGCCGTCCCAACCATTCGACTCTAGCGCCGCACTCAGGTCACTGATCCACCGGCGGTACCGGGCGCCCATTTCCTCGTATCCCAGCAGATCACAGAGGGCGGCAAAGTGCTTCCCGGTCGCATAGACGAACCAGCCCAACCAGACACTTTCCCCCTTGCCCCCGATGCCCACGCGGCTGAAACCATCGTTCCAATCATGGCTGCCGATCAAGGGGAGACCGTGCACTCCGGATGTCATCCCCCTGTCAAGTGCCCGACGACAGTGCTCAAAGAGCGAGTGAGCTTCGGGCGTCTCCTCGTACTGCCCGTAGCGTTCATGCTCCTCCTCCAGTGGAGCACCCAGCAAAAACGGTACCTCCTCAGAGAGGATCGACTGATCGCCGGTTGCCATCACATAGTGCGCCGTCACGAATGGAAGCCACAGCAAGTCATCGGAGCAGCGCGTGCGCACACCACGCCCCAAAGGGGGATGCCACCAGTGCAAAACGTCTCCCGCTTCGAACTGATGCCTGGCCGCCTCCAGGATGTGGCCTCGAACCAGCTCCGGCGCGGCGTGCACCAGCCCCATCACGTCCTGCAACTGGTCACGATAGCCGAACGCGCCGCTCGACTGGTAGAGTGCGGAGCGTCCCCATATCCGGCACGAGAGCGTCTGGTAGAGCA
>DAOUVM010000137.1 GCA_030667645.1 Ardenticatenales bacterium
GCCGACTCCCACCGAGTTTGCCCCCGGCGCAGATGGAGTCGCTACCGCTTACCTGACGGCCTGGGAGAGCAACGATATGCTCGGCATGTACAGCCTCCTGTCGCGCACCAGCCAGGCAATGCTTGACAAGACCACCTTTGCTGAACGATATCAAGAGGCGCAGCGGGAGGCAACCGTCCTAGAGGTCGCAACTCGTCCTCTTGCTCTTCTACACCAAGACAATCGGGCAGAGGTGGCCTTTCAGTTGACTTGGACAACCGCGTTGCTCGGCGACATTGAACGTGAGATGACCATGCCCTTGGTCCATGAGGACGGGCGGTGGGCTGTCAGTTGGTCCGATGCCCTGATCCTGCCGGAGCTGGGCGGAGGCAACAGCCTGCGACTGGAGCACCACATTCCCGCCCGAGCCAATATCTACGATGTCAACGGATTGGGGATGGCAGTGGAGGACACGGCCGTCACGCTAGGTATAGTGCCGGGCAAAATCGAAAACGAAACGATCTTGTTATCGCTGCTCAACCAGATCATGGCGCTGCCTCCCGAAGACATCCAGGCCCGATACGCATCGGCGGAACCCGATTGGTACGTACCGCTGGGAGACGTACCCCAGGATGCCGTCGCACCCCACCTGGATGCGCTGCGACCGTTTATCGACGCAGGCAGCCTGCAACTGAGAGAGCGCAAGACGCGGCTGTACCGAGATGGTGGGGTTGCACCACACGTCACGGGATACACAAATGCGATCCCGGCCGAAGAGCTAGATCAGTGGCTGGCCCAAGGTTACCGTAACGACGAGCGAGTCGGGATCTCGGGGCTAGAGGCATGGGGCGAGAGCTATCTCGGCGGTGGTCGGGGCGGCACACTCTACCTCATTTCGCCCAATGGCGACCGACTGGGCGCCATTGCAGAGGTGCTTGCGCGAGCCAATCGCAGCATATATACGACGCTGGACAAAGAATTCCAGATGGCGGTAGAGCTGGCGCTGGCTGACGCTCTCGAGTCCCACCCCGAAGGGAGCACCGGGGCGGCTGTGGTGATCAAGGTCGACAGCGGGCAGATCCTGGCATTGGCGAGCTACCCAGACTATGATCCCAATCTATTCGATCCCATAAACCCGGCGGCGGCCAGCGGCTTGCATCTCTTGCTGAATGATCCAGGCCGGCCGCTGGTCAACCGCGTCACCCAGGGAACCTACCCACCGGCCTCAGTGTTCAAGATTGTCACCATGTCGGCCGCACTGCTCTCCGGCGCGTATCTCCCCGATACCCGGTATACATGCACAGGGACCTGGAGCGGGTTGGGACCGAACTGGGTTAAAGGGTGCTGGCTAGAGGGAGGGCACGGCAACATCACTCTCCGGCAGGCACTCACCTTTTCGTGTGACCCCTACTTTTACGACGTTGGCTTGACACTGGATCAGGTAGACTCTTTCCTGATTCCGAACACGGCCCGAGATTTTGGATTGGGCAGCCCAACTGGCATCGCAGGGTTGCTGGAGGTTGATGGCATCATCCCGGATCCGGAGTGGAAGCTGGCCACCTACGGCGAGGGCTGGGGACGTGGCGACACGGTCAACATGGCAATCGGACAGGGTTTCGTTAGCGCGACTCCACTGCAGATTGTTAACATGCTGGCGGCAGTGGCAAACGGGGGCACGCTGTACCGGCCGCAAGTCGTTCACCGGATTGGAGGGGGCGGCAGCGCCCCGGAAGAGACCTTGGAACCACAAATCATCGGCGAACTGCCATTATCGGCCGGGCAGCTCGCTATCATTCAGGAGAGCCTGCTCGGCGTGACCACTCAGACAGGCGGAACTGCTGTCCATCGATTTCAGAACCTCACTATCCCGGTGGCCGGAAAGACTGGCACAGCCGAAGTTCCTCCCTCCTACCGAGCGGACGGAAGTTTGAACGAGGAGCCTACCGCCTGGTTCGCTGGCTACGCTCCGGCCGCGCCCACCCCGGGGCAGAGCGAAATCCCCGACAAACCGGAGATTGCCATTGCGGTAGTAGTAGACCATGCAGGCGAGGGATCGGCCGTTGCTGCTCCCATCTTCCGCCGGATAGTGGAGATATTTTATGGCATACAACCTCTGGCTCCGTATCCTTGGTAATCAGGTCAGTGCACCCAGTCGCCCGGCTTGGCGGCAGCACACCACAGTCCGCTCTCCCCGTCCGCCGAGGAAAGCGATTTGGGGACGGATGAGAGCATGACGAGCGTCAGAGGGATGGTGGTCAAGGTCCAGAGCGGTTTCTTCACGGTGCAGATCGGGGCCGGTCCTGCTTGCCCGTCCGGCGGGGCAGAAACAGGGTCCACTATTGTGTGCCGTATCCCCGGCCGGCTCAAGGATGAACAACGGCGTAGAGTTGATTTGGATCCTGATGCTTCTCCCAGCGATATCGTTGCAGTAGGGGACCGGGTCCTGGTTGCTGACCTGGGGAATGGAAAAGGGGAGATCAAAGCGGTGGAGGAACGGGAAAGAGCTCTCACCCGCCGTGCGCCACTGCCGGGTGGACGGGGAGCTCGCGCCACCAAACGAGAGTACAGACAGATCATCATCGCCAACCCGGATCAAGCTGTCTTTGTCTTCTCTGTGCTTGACCCCAGGCCCAGCCCACGAATGCTGGACCGCTTCCTGGTGATGGCGGAGGAGGCAGGCATTCCCTCTGTCATCTGCGCCAACAAGATCGACCTGGCGATCGAGTTGGGCCAGCCCAACTATCCACAGCAAGTGTTTGGCCTGTATGCCGACCTCGGATACCCGGTGATCTACACCAGCGCTTCGACCGGCCAGGGAATCGACGAGTTGCACCAGCAGTTGATCAGCAAACTGTCAGTGCTGGCTGGGCCATCGGGCGTGGGCAAATCAAGCTTGCTCAACGCTGTACAGCCGGGCCTGGGATTGGCCGCCAGAGAAGTGAGCCAGACAACCGGTAAGGGGAGGCACACCACCCGCGTTCGCGAACTGCTTCCTCTTTCCGAGGGCGGATACGTGGCTGACACGCCCGGCTTGCGGACAATGGCCCTGTGGGACATTGCACCAGAAGAACTAGACGCCTATTTTTGCGAGATCGCACCGCTGGTATCCAAGTGTGGCTACAGCGATTGCAGTCACACCAGCGAGCCTGGATGCGCGGTACTGGCCGCCGTGGATGACGGTCAGATCCATTCGGCGCGCTACGAGAGCTATCTTCGCTTGCGGGAAGAGGCCGCTGAACGACCGTGGTGGTACTAGCCCACAAACACGGAAAACCCCGCCGACAACCTGCTGGTTCCAAAAAGAGCCCCACACCATCCAGGTACGGCCAAGCGCACCCTGGGCATCCTACAAGACAAAAACCGCCCCTGTTTCCGTTTCCGGCAGAATTGTCCTATTCCCAGCCGATGATCCAGACGCACGCGCCTGCCACCAACACCGTCGCCACAATCAGGGCCACCCACTGACCGGCCAGTAGGCCAACATCCCGAGCCTCCCAAACCAGAATGGCCACCATACCCACCGCGAGTGCCGCCCACGCTGAGAGCTGAGAATGCCGTTTGACCCAATCAATCAATCGAGACATGAGAATCACTCCAACTTGCTAGGGCTTGCGACTCAAACCGGAGTTGAGGTTCATACAGGATGCATCACCCGCTTGTCACGCAGCTGTCGCAGCATGACAAAGCTATTCACCGGCATCGACTGTAGTGCTGCTCTGCGCCAGGCGGGTATCAGGTCGTCCAGCGAGACACGCGTGAAACCGCAGGAGCGATAAAAGGTCTGCGCCCGGCCGGAGGCATCCAGCGGCGGGAAAAAAAGGACGACCTCACACATGCCCTCGTAGGCCGATTGGCATACCGCCTCCAACAACGCGCGGCCGACCGTTCTACGCAGCTTGGCAGGGAAGATCGTGATCTGACGGATGCGAGCGATAAAGTCCTCGGTGTTCCAGCCAACCGCCGCATGCAGCTCGCCAGCCATCTCAGCCAGCATATACCCCTGTTCGCCAAAGCTCTGGAACAACTGCGCGAGATCAACCTTGCGCCTCCCCCGCAGCGCTCGGTTGAAGAACCTCACCATTTCGTCCGCATCGCGCGGTCTCGCGCGGCGCACCGCAATCCGGTCGGTCACGTCAGTACCTTGTTCCTGTGTGCGCTCTGGACCATATCCCAGGCCTCTATTGCCTGCCGCTCCGTCTCGCGGAGGCTTCCCGATGTATCTATCACAGTATCAGCCCGCGCCACCTTTTCCGCCTGGGGCGGTTGACTCTGGACGCGGACTCTGGCCTCTCGACGACTCATCTTCCGACCGACAACCAGCCGCCGCATCTGCTGATCCTCCCGGCAGGTAGTCACCCATATGGCCTGGCACCGATGCCGCAGTTCACCCTCCAGCAGCTTGATGGCCTCAACGACAACAACCCGAACACCACAGTCAGCGATCAGCCTATCCACCCGCGCCGTGACATGCGGGTGCAGAATCCTCTCCAGATCACGCATCCCATTCGGGTCTCCAAAAACGATGGTACCCAGTTTGGCCCGATCAACCTCGCCGTGCTCTGTCCGGACTTGGCCAAATCGCGCAGCCACCTGGGATTGAATGGCTGGATCGTTTTCCAGTAACTCGTGCACCAGCTCATCCGCGTCAATGGTGTACGCGCCCCGGCGGGCCAGTATCTCCATCACTGTCGATTTGCCGGTGGCGATGTTTCCGGTCAGGCCAATGACGATGACATCACCCATCGGCCACGTCAGTCCATTCCGCCATTCGGCGTTCCAGGTCTGATTCCACCGCGCCGTATTCTAGCCCTAGTTGACGCAGTTTGTCAAACTGGCGAGAGACGCTCGCTTCTTCCAGCTCCAGGCTCAGGCTCAACAATCGCGCTTCCAGATCCGCAATCACCTGCTCCAAGGTCTCCACCTGCTGAGCACGGCAGGCCAGCCGTCCTTCCGCCGGCCGCCGGCCCTGGTGGCGGCCAGCCATGCGCCTGGTTCCAGTCCGGGTGGCCCGCAGCGCCAACTCGTGCCGCTCACGCTCGACAAGGTACTCGTCGTACCCGCCGTCATAGACCCGCAACCGCTCCCCCTCCAACCCCCACACCTGGGTTGCCAGCCGGCTCACCAGATACCGGTCGTGGGTCACCAGCAGAATCGTGCCGTCGAACTCGCTCAACACGCTCTCCAGGACCTCCTGGGAGGAAATGTCAAGATGAGTAGTTGGCTCATCCAGCAGCAGAAAGTTCACGTCCCGCGTCATCAAGAGCGCCAACGCCAAACGGCTGCGTTCGCCCCCGCTCAGAGCACTGACCGACTTGAACACATCATCGCCAGTGAACATAAAGCGGGCCAGATAATCCCTGGCCTGACTGGTGAGCATCGGGCGGTGCGCCAATAGCTTGTCCAACACCATGTCGTCTGCGTCCACGCTCAGATCATCATGTGCTTGGGAATAATGGCCAATCTCCAGGCTTGCCCCAAGTCGCAGTTCACCGGCAAGCGGTGGAACCTGACCGAGGATCGTCTTGAGGAAGGTGGTCTTGCCGGTTCCGTTCGGTCCGATCAGTGCCGAACACTCGGTGCGCCGAAAGTCTATGTCATCGGCTGCAAAGAGCGGCGCATCTGGAGAGTAGCCTATGACCACTCCCTTTGTTTGCAAAACGATATCGCCGCTGCGCCGCGCGGCCCTGAATCGAACCTGGAGCTGTCTATTCTGCCGCGGCCGCACCACCAGAGCATCTCTTTTCAACCGGTTCAGCCGCTTGCGCCTCCCCTGGGCCTCCTTTGTCCGCTGACCGGCCAGGTGCCGCCTGATGAACTCTTCTTCCTTGGCGACGAATGATTGCTGCGCCCGAAACTCGGCCAGCCGCCTCTCCATCCGCTCAGCGCGCTGCTCAACATATGCGCTGTAGCTGCCGCGAAAAGTCTCAAGCTCGCCAAAGTCGAGTTCGAACACCCGGTTGACCACCCGATCCAGAAAGAAACGGTCATGGCAAACAATCAATAGAGCTCCGGGCCAGTTTACCAATTGGGTTTCCAACCACTCTATCGCCTGGATGTCCAGGTGATTCGTCGGCTCGTCCAACACCAGAAGGCTCGGCGATTGGAGCAGCAACTTTGCCAGCAGGGCGCGCGTCTTTTGCCCCCCGCTAAGATGAGCGAGGGGCATCTGCCAATGGGGATCCGAGATTCGCAGACCACTCAAAACCCGTCGAATCCGCGCCTCGTACGTATAGCCACCTTCGCGCTCGAACCGCTCCACAGCAGCCCCGTAGCACGCCATCAGGTCGGCCGGCGCCCCGGCGGCGCCCATTTGCGCTTCCATCGTCCGCAGAGCTAGCTCCTGGGCACAGAGTTCCGCAAAGACGGCCACCATCTCATCCCAGACACTCCGGCCCTCATCCACAAATGCGTGCTCTGCCTTCTGCGGGAGATATCCAATAGTCTGTCCCCCGGCCCGATGGACCTCGCCAGCATCCGCTTCCTCCAAGCCAACCAGGATGCGAACCAGCGTCGTCTTGCCACCTCCATTGGGTCCTACCAACGCGATCCTGGCCCCATGGGGAATAGACACCGATACGTTCATAAAGATGTCCTCGGCGCCAAATGATTTGGCCAGCTTGCTTGCAGTGAGAACAGCCATCGAATGCTCTAATGAATGAAGGACGCCGATCCGAGTGCCCGGATTATACCATAGCGTCTCCCGGCAGTTTTCTAATTCCACAATTTCGACTATAATCTCGGGCATGAAGAGAATACTCCATGACTATAGCCCTTGGCCGGTGTTGTTCACCGGTGGAGCTATGGGCTTGGGAGGCGCGATCCTCCTGTATCGCTTGCTCGGCGAATGGCCAGTCTCGCCGGAATACGATCGACGTTATCTCTTTCTTGCGGCTCTCTGGCTGACGTGCAGCGGTATCTTTCTGCCCATCCTCTGGCTCCTGCACCGC
>DAOUVM010000206.1 GCA_030667645.1 Ardenticatenales bacterium
AATTCTTCATCCAAGGGCAATCCGCAGAGCGATGCGGTGCGGCGTGAGCATCGTCATCATTGACGATAGCCAAATCGGTGGTGCTGTTGTACTCGTGCACTATCATGAACACGGTCGGCAGGGTTGACACTTCGTCGTGAGCCGATTTGACACCAAAGTCATTGGGTCTCACGGTTGCGAGATGATACCAATTCACCAGGCCATCGTCAAGGGATTCCTCTGGCATCGGATCGGAAGAGACAGAGAAGAAGTGACAAGGGTCGCACTCGATCTCCAATGGCAGGATATCGATCGTGCTGGGGCCGACGTTCTCGATCGCCACTTCCACCTCCACTATGGCGTCATCCTGGCGGTCCAAGCCATCACTTTAAGTTTTCCGCCTTCCAACAACATGGTTGCTCACTATGGCCAAGCTGTTCAATCGGGAACGCCTTGCTGGTGCAGATCTTTGCACGCCTATCGACTATAAGTCTAACAGATGTCCGTAACTGATAGGTAAACGCAAGGTCAAATCCGGGTAAAGCGACCGATTCAAGGCGGCAAGGAGAGAGTTTCTCAAGCCCGGCTGGGCTACTCTGTTCATAGAGCGTGTTGGAGGGTAGCGTTGGCCGGCTAGGTTGCCTGCACTCGCTGGAAGCAGCTCCAGCCAGCGCGCAGGCAGCCGGCGCCGACCGGATGAGCACCCTCGAAATGATCGGAAGATGTTGCTCCTCAACCGGCTGTTCTCCCTCCCCAAGCTGGTCCACAAGGTATCCAGTCGACACAGAAGGGAATGCGGAGCATCTCACACTCTATTGGTCTCACTGCCTTCTGATCTGTGCGTGGCAGCAGGACGTTCAATCATCGGATGTATGCACCAAAGGATCGTGGGTTGCCCTCCTGTCCTTGCTCCAGGTTCGCCGCTGCCTATTGTTTTTGTCAAGCGAAACGGGACCAAAGTCGCAGACAGTTGTCGTTGAGCAGGGTATAGTGACTGCGACCGGCAAGTGGCTATGCGGCCGAGATTGGAAACGGAGCGAATGATGTCAGACTTTATGGTCATAAATGAACAGCCCCAAACTGTACGACGGCAGATTGTGCGCATTGACGAAGAGCTGTGCAACGGGTGCGGTGCGTGCGTGGCGCCCTGCGCCGAGGGGGCGATTGTGATGGTGGACGGCAAGGCCAAGGTTGTGCGCGAGGAACTGTGCGACGGTGCAGGTTTCTGTATCGGGGTGTGCCCCACCGGTGCGCTGACCATTGAGGTGCGAGAGGCGGCGCCGTTTGATGAAGAGGCGGCCGAGGCCGAGATGGAAAACCGGGGCAAGGTCTACATTCAACAGACTTGCCATCTCTGCGGGGCCGGCGAGGACAGCCGCGTCCTGCTTCCCTGCCGCACGGCCGGTGCCAGCCAGTGGGTCTGCACTCGCTGCATCCCCCGGCTCATTCACGGATAGGCGGCATGGATATCCAACCCATGATCAGAATTCATCTGTATGGGGATCTGCGTCGCTACGGAGATCAGCCGCGTGCCAACCGGGACACGACAGTCACCCTTGAGGTTGCCGGAGAAACCACCTTGACTCGGGCACTGACGGGCGCTGGCATTCCACCCCAAGAGGTGGCGCAGATCTTTCTCAACGGCAAGCTGCTCAAGGCTGGTTCGTCTATGGCCCCCTGGCTGGGCTTTCAGACAGCCGTCGAGCGCCTCCCGGCCAGCGGCGAGCATGGGGAGACCATCATCCATGGCGGGGACCGGCTGGGCCTGTTTCCCCGCCGCATGGCGATGTTGGTGGTGTGATGGACACGCCCCTCTATGATGCCTTTAGCAAGGATTACGATCGTTTTGTGGACTGGAGCGGCCGGCTGGCACATGAATTGCCCTACATTGAGCTGCAGTTGGCGGCCGTCAACGCGGAGCGGATCCTGGACGCCGCCTGCGGAACCGGGATGCACACGATTGCTCTGGCGGAACGTGGCTATCGGGTGACCGGTGCTGACCTGAGTGTGGGGATGATTGAGCGTGCGCGTGCCAACGCAGTGGCAGCGGGCCAAGATGACATCCCCTTCTTTGCAGCCGGGTTTGGGAAAATGGCACGGCAATTGGGAACGGGATACGATGCTGTGTTGTGCCTGGGCAGCAGCTTGCCTCACCTGTTGAGCCAGGATGATCTGGAGGCGGCGCTGGCCGATTTCGCGGCCGTCCTCCGCCCGGGCGGCTTGTTGCTGATCCAGAACCGCAACTTTGACGCAGTGCTGGCGGGCCGGAACCGTTGGATGGGTCCGCAAGCGCACCGGGATGACGGCCGGGAGTGGCTGTTTGTCCGCTTTTATGATTTTAACACTGATGGTATGCTGACGTTCAACGTCGCTACCCTGCGCCGCGACGGCGAGGGGGCGTGGATGCAGGGAGTAGAGGCAACTCGGCTGCGGCCGTGGCAATGCAGCGAACTCGCGGAGGCGGTCGGTCTGGCTGGGTTCAACACCATTGCCTCATATGGTGACCTGTCTGGCAAACCCTTTGACCCCGCGACAAGCGACAATCTGATCCTGGCCGCTCTGCTCCTGGGTAATGAGTAGCGAGGCCGAGTGCTGCCTGCTGGCCCCTTGGCCGTGGCCCAACGGGACAGAAGTCATATGCTACACTCCGCTGCCGTGCTACAATGGCTTACAATCGTGTCCGTTTGCTTGGAATGGGAGGGTGATTCATGAACCTGTTTGATCGTGTTACTCTGCTTGCCACCGGGCTGGTGGCCATCTATCTGCTATTTCGTTTCTATGAAGATTATCGCCGCTCGGCCGGCAAAGCCACGCAAAACATCTACCACATGGTAGCGTTCGCGGTTCTTCTGGTAGCTGGACTGCTGCTGATTGCCTTTGGCTATGACGCGTTGGAATCCCCACTGGTTGTCGTCGTCGCCGCCCTCATCCCGCTAGGCATTTCGGTGGGGCTGGTTGCCGAATTCGTTCCCCGGTTTGAGAAACATTACCTGGCGTTTGCGCTGGTTGGTGTGGTTGCCATTGCAGTCACCCGCCTTGGCGGTAGTCCGGCGGGGTTGGCAACCGGAGTGCTGGTCGTTTTTCACTCCCTTGCAGGGCTTGTCATCCTGGGTGTCCCCCTTTTGGTCAGCAGCCAAGGCAAGGCGCCCGGTGCGTTCGCCTGGGTGTCGGTGGGCGGTCTGTTGATCGACGCCGGCGGCGTGGCGCTTGCCTTTCTCAAGGCCGGTAGGCAGTTCCTGTTCTTTAGCGCCGATGTCGTATTTGCCATCCTGGCCCCACTGCTCCTGCTGATGTCGCTGGCCTTTGCCTGGGGCTTTATGAAGCACATGGTTGCCAGGCGGAGTTTGTGATTGAAGGTTGAATGATTGAGGATGAACGCGCAACGGCCGGATCTGATCGAACGATTCTGGCAATAGCCCGACGCATCACTCGGGGAGCTGTGGAGAGCCTCAGGGAACTGTGAATACACGTACCACACTCTTGACATCGGTGATCGCTGCACACCGCAATCTGACCACGAGCGTGCGTCGGTACTGGTCGCTTGTCAAAGGATTTCAGACGCTGCTACTGCTCATCACCGGATTGGGGGGTTATATGAGCGTCCACGGCGTGGCGCCAAGCTGGACGACGCTCCTTTCCCTGGCCGGCAGTCTCTTTCTCTCCATAGGCGGCAGCACCATACTGAACATGGTCTGGGATCGGGACATTGATGCCCGGATGAAGCGCACTGCCGGTCGACCGTTGCCGGCCGGCCGGGTCTCCCCCAGGGAGGCTCTCCAGGCTGGGTTGGCGCTCTCCTGGCTGGGGGTGGGCTGGGGATTTTCGTTGAGCCCGCTCTACGGCATCGTCGTCTTGGCCGGTCTCTTTTTCGACGTGGTCGTCTATACGCTCTGGCTCAAGCGCCGTACTCCGTGGGCTATCCTGTGGGGCGGCATCTCCGGCGGCATGCCTGTTCTGGCCGGCCGGGTGCTGGGCGCCGGCCAGGTAGATCTGATAGGCATCCTTCTTGCGCTGGGGGTCCTCGCCTGGATCCCTTCCCACATCATGCCCCTTAACATCAAGTATCTGAACGATTATAAACAGGCCAAGGTTCCTACTTTTCCCGGCACCTACGGCCTCGGCGCCACCCGCGTCATCATCGGCCTTTCCGTCACCGTGACTGTTTTGACGATGCTGGTCAGCGCTGTGATGAGCGGTATAGTCGGGGGCTATCTGTATGCCCTTGGCCTGTCTGGTCTGACGCTGCTGGCCGTCGCGGTGGTCAATATTGTACGACCATCACCCAGGCTCAACTTTGGGCTGTTCAAGCTGGCCTCGCTCTACATGTTGGGAGCGATGGTGCTGATCATAGCGGCCTGATCGAGGGGGAATCAGAAAGGCGGAAATGAAACAATGAGTGACTCTATGGATCGAGCACAACGACAAGAAACCCTCAAGGGTGTCATCCGGAACCTCCATGCCGGTCAGAGTGTGGCTGACGTCAAAGAGACGTTTGCCGAGTTGATTCGTGATATCGCCCCAGCCGAGATTGCCGAGATGGAGCAGAATCTGATCGCCGAAGGCATTCCAACGATGGAAGTGAAGCGGCTGTGCGACGTGCACGTATCAGTATTTCGCGAATCGCTGGATGCGCAGGCAGCGACCCGTCCCGAGACTATCCCCGGTCATCCAATCCACACCCTAGTGGCCGAGAACGCAGCCGCCGCGACAGTATTGGACGTCCTGCACGAGGCGTTGGAGATTCTAGAGAAAGCACCGGGCCAAGGCCAACTGGCAAAGGCGCGCCAGGAGTTGGCCCATCTGAGAGAGTACGAGAAACACTTTCTCCGCAAGGAGAACCTTCTCTTCCCCTATCTGGAAAAGTATGATTTCTCGGGCCCGTCCACGGTGATGTGGGCCATCCACGATGACATTCGCGCTGACTGGAAGGCGTTGGACGCCTTGCTCATGACCGGCCCGGGCGACGACGCAGCCAAGTTCGGTTCCCAGGTTGACGAGCTGTTTGCGCGTCTCAGAACCGCTATCAGTGAGATGTTCTACAAGGAAGAGAACATTCTCTTCCCTGCCGCCATGCAGAAGCTGAGCCGCGAGGAGTGGGTGGAGCTTCGCAACCAGGAAGCCGAGGTTGGCTACTGCTACGTAAAGCCCGGCAGCCGCTGGGCGCCAGCGCCATCACTCCAATCAGATCACGGAGAGTTGCTGACCTTGGCTCCATTCGGGGAGATCCGCCTGGATACCGGATCCCTCACCGCGGAACAGATCAACCTGCTGCTGAACCACCTGCCGGTAGAGGTCACCTTTGTAGACGAAAACGACGAGGTTTGCTACTTTTCAAAGAGCAAGGAGGCGCTCTTTTCCCGCTCG
>DAOUVM010000108.1 GCA_030667645.1 Ardenticatenales bacterium
CACTCGGCTGCGCGCCAGCAGACTCTGTACGAGTTTGACCTTCTTGTTGGAGAGACTGCTAATCATGTTCGGCGGCGACCTTGGTGGTGCAGGCACTCTCTCAGGGATACGGCCGGACATCCCTGTCCGGGTGAGGAGAAAGATCGGGCACGAAAAAGCGGGAGGTCTTGCCTCCCGCTTTTTCGTCCGAGACCAGTGCTAACCGGCGGCTCGGGCGATCTCCACCAACCGGGCCATCGTGTCCGGATCACGGACAGCCATGTCCGCCATGATCTTTCTGTCCAATTTGACGTTGGCTTGTCGCAACCCGTAGATGAATCGACTGTAGGATAGGCCATTCAGCCGACAAGCCGCGTTGATCCGTGTGATCCACAAGCGCCGCAGGTCGCGCCGGCGGGTTCGCCTATCCCGATAGGCATACCAACTGGACTTGAGCCAAGCCTCGTTGGAACGGCGGAAGAGTCGACCGCGTGTCCCAAACTGTCCCTTTACTGATCTTATGATCTTTTTGTGACGACGGCGCGTAACCGTCCCGCCTTTGACGCGCATGTGCCTCTCCTCGCGTTTCTGTTAGCCCGGACGCTCTGCCGTGGGGCGAGGCCGGGCAGCGATAAGTGTTAACCTGGTGGGTTGGCTTTGAACTTTTTCATATAGGGCGCCAGCCGTTTCACTCGCTTCTTGTTGGACCGGCCGGCCACCTCTAGCATGGAGCCGAGTTTGGCCTTGGCCCGCTTTGATTTTCGACGGCGCAGGTGGCTCTTGCCACCTTTGGTGCGCATCAGTTTCCCGGTGCCGGTGAGGCGGAACCGCTTGGCAGCGGCCTTGTAGGTCTTTAATTTGCGCTTTTTCTGCTGGGCCATGGTTCAATCCTTCGCAAAAAACAAGCCCTTGCGGGCTTGAGGGCTTGACTGCGGTGTGTTGTCCTCAATGCGTCTGGGTCATTTGGGCGCCAGGACCATCAACATCGTCCGGCCGTCCCTTTGGGGTCTTTGCTCCACTGCAGCAACGTCAGACAGCTCTTCGGCTACTTGGCGCAATGTCTCCAATGCGATTTCCGGGTACGTTATCTCCCGGCCTCGAAACCGGATACGTACCTTGACTTTCTTTCCCTCCTGCATCCATCGCCGGGCATCCTTTACCTTGAAGGAGCGATGATGGTCTGTTGTTTTGGGACGCAGGCGAATCTCTTTGACTTCGATCTGCTTTTGGGCTCTTCGCGCCTCCCGCGCTTTTTTTGTCCGCTCATATTGGTATTTTCCATGATCCATCACACGGACAACCGGGGGCTCTGCAGCAGGCGATATCTCAACCAGATCCAGGTCGGCGTCTTGTGCTGAGTGCAACGCCTCATCCAGAGTGACAATGCCTACATGTGTCCCATCGCCATCGATCAAACGTACTGACGGGCTCCGAATCTGCCTGTTTACGCGGTATGCTGGTGTGCCTATGCCTTGTCCTCTCTTCCTTCCAACTGCCGAGCGAGACAACACTGAATCCATCCACCCGGACCTAATTGGGAGTTATGATAGCACAACCCCAATCAGGCGTCAAATGAAATCGCCGAGGGTGCAGAAGGACCAGCGAGGCGCGATCCCGCTGCCCTTCCGCTGCTGCACAAGGAACGCGACCCAGCCCCATCTCTCTCGCTGCCGCAGCACCGTTTCTCAACACTCTCATCGTCGGAGGTGTCGAAACGGGGCCAAGATGCCGTAGCCCGGATCTTCCCCCTCGCCATCTCTCTCCCCCGCGATGGATTCTGTTTTCCCCCCCCCTATGTCGGATACCGGCCCTACTCAAGCCGGTGTTGCTGGTCTCGCTTTGCCCAGTTTGGCACAAAAGAGCTCCGCATCGGGGAGAAAAGCAGCTTGCATAGCGTCGAATTAGTCTCGCAACTTTAATGCACCGGCAACGCAGCCCATGCAGGCGCTCAGACTGGAGCCTGCCAGCCCGCTGCCGCAGCCTCTTCCTCTTCGCCGGGCGTGACCGGCCAAACATTTTCCGGGTCGTCGATGTGATCCGTGAACACCACTCCGTTCAAATGGTCAATCTCGTGCTGAAAGACGCGGGCCAGCCAGCCCTCAAATCGCATACTGAAAGGCTTTCCGTGCCGATTCCGGGCCTGCACCCTGACCTCGCGGTACCGCTCAACCTCGCCAGCGATACCCGGCAACGAAAGGCAGCCTTCTACCCCAGTCTCTGTGCCTCGTGAGTGCCAATTGATGCGTGGATTGACCAGCGCAAAGAGTTCGCCTGCGTGGGGTGGCGGCGGGTCCGCGTCTGGCTCATCCGACTCTAGCAGTGGCATTTCCACCGCGATCACCTGCGCGAGCCCTCCTACCTGATTGGCTGCCAGCCCTACGCCCTGGGATGAATGCATGGTGTCGATCATGTCGGTGACGAGTTGCTGCAGCTCGGCGCCAAAATCGGATACCGGCCGAGCTTTCTGGCGCAGGTTCGGATGGGGAAGCGTGAGGATCGTCCGAAGAGCCATTATGATCACTCCTGCGAGTCGCTTCCTTCCTTCATCTCGTCGTACACGGAGAACCAGTCGGCCATCTCGGTGCGTCTACGTTCCGTCTCCTCGGCCCGCTGTGTGGCTCGCAGGGCTTCCATACGTTGAAAGATCTCTGCTTGCACGGCGCGCGGCCTCATCACCCACTCAAAGGTGAGGTCGCCGGCAGCTCCAGCCGTTTCGATTACCACGCTGCCATAGTTGAACAAACGAGCCCAAGCGTTGGGAATCTCGGCGTTGACGTTCTGCACCTGCTCGAGCGATGCCTGTCGCTTGCTTTCCCTCAATCCCAGAGGCAGTCGATCGATGTCAATGATGTGTGAGGCTGTCATCTGGAATACATCGTTTCGCCAATCTTCGTATCTCCATAGCAGCCAAAACAGGCTCAGGCACCAAATGAGAAAGAGGACCAGAACCACGGAACTGAAGGACTGGCCTCCAATGGCTGCCCATGCGACCCCGGCCAGCAGGGCCGCGACAAGGATGAGCGCCGGAGTCCAGATCGCCTTGGCTAGCACAAATGGATGCTTGTGCCAGGTGACAACCTGGCCCCTCTCCTCGCGAAAGCGGGGCAGGAAAAATCCGATGCGCCGGGCGATTCCCACCAGAATGGATTGTCGCTCTGGCTTTTCTCGCAGCTCTGTAGGGGGCGATTCGATGTCCCACACTACGTCCCCAGAGGTGTACTGGATAGGGGGTGGGGTTTCGGCTCTTGTTTCCTTCTCGGGTTTCTCTTGGGGTTCGAAACGCTGCTCCATCGCCCGGCGGATGGCGACACGCTCGACTGCTCTTTCCAGCGAACACGTCTTCTCCAGCAGGTCAAAGATGAGTTTCAAGCACTGCTCTGGATCGTCCAGATAGCGAAATACGATTGATCCTTCTACTCCGGCCGTCTGAATGTCCAGCGTACCAAAGTTGAAACTCTTGGCAATGGGCCCAGACTTTAGCAGGTTCACATTCTGAACCTGGTGCAGCGGCGCCTGCTTGACTGTCACCTGCAGCGTCGGAAGACGGCTTTCGTGGTGGACCACCCTCTTGTCGGTCACCACGTAATAGTCGTTGCGCCAATCTAGCCACTTGATCAGGGCCAGTCCTCCTCCAACCAGCACGGCCAATGCAGAAAGAATCACGGGCAGATGGAGTATGTGTCTGGTCAGGCTGGCGACGGTTGTCAGCACCAGGAAAATGAAGAGGGGAGCGGCCTCAGCCGCCACGAGCGCCCAGTGGGATTTTGTTGAGTAAAAGACGACGTACTCGCCGGCCGTCATCCAGTCAAACTGGGGCGCGCTCAGTCGTTCCTCTATTGCCGGTGGAAACAATAGAGAGTCGCGGACTGCGGGGAAATCGTCCAGAAACTGGTCGAGGCGAGAGCGCTCAAGCGAGAGCACTGTCGCATTCTCGGTTATCTGTACTGTCACGTCGCTGGCATCATCAAGGAACAGCGCAGCGACTCCAAAACTATCTCCGGGTCCCAGGTCCCTAACTGGTTCCTCGACTCCGCTCGAGTCCATGCGCCACGCGGTGGCCCGGCCGCGCTCCAGAATATGCAAGCAGGTGCTGGTTTCTCCATGCTGAGTGAGGCAGTCGTCCGGGCTGTATTCGGCACGCTCAAACAGGGCGGCCAACCGGCGCAAAGCGCCTGTTTCCAGCCTGCTGAATAGATCGATCTGCCGCAGTTTGTCCGCAGTTTCTTCTGTCATCCGATTGCGCCAAGGTTGGTTCAAGGTTATCGGTGTCACTCTATTTTAGCACAGGATATGTGGTCTGAAAAGTATTGCTGATCGCACAGCTCTGGCTTGCCCCTCCCGGTCGTTGGGTCTATAATTGGCAAGTTGAGCATAGAGCATGGAGTGATGCGATGAGCGACGACAGCGGCCCCGGCCAACTGTTGCGAGGACCAACCCCCCTCAACCCGATACGAGGGTTACTGCGGCAGGTGCAGTTGGTGTGGTTCTTACTGCGGGACCGCCGGGTGCCCATATGGCTGAAGGTGATCCCGTTTCTTTCATTGGCGTACCTCGCCATACCGGCCGACGTGGTGCCAGATGTGTTGGTGGGGCTGGGTCAACTGGATGACGTAGCCGTGATTGCGCTGGGTTGTCGGCTGTTTCTAGAGTTCTCGCCACCGGCCGTCGTGCAGGAGTACCTGGATGACATGATTGCATCGGCTGCTGGGTGGAAGGTCGTTGAAGGCGAGGCGGAATCGGTAGATGACGTCTAGCCACGAGCTGCCGGCCTGCCTAATCCTCGTCCGGCATGGGGAGACGGTGGGAAACCAGCAGCAGTTGTGGACCGGCTGGAGCGACACAGCGTTGAGCGAGGCGGGTCGAGAGCAAGTATGCCGGACGGCCGCGCGTCTGGAGCGCGACTCGCTGGGCATGATTGGTCTTTACAGCAGCCCGACCGGCAGAGCCTGGAAGACTGCCCTCTCGATTGGCCGGGCGACCCGTATGCGCCCGATGCGGGATGAATCGCTGAGGGAGATGCACTTTGGTGAATTGGAGGCGATTCGCGGCGAACACTTTCAAGCGGACCACCCAGAGGTCTATGCGCGGTGGCAAGACCGAACGGACGAGAGCTTTTCCTGGCCTGGCGGCGAATCGAGGCTTCAATTCCGTGCCCGGGTGCGAGTCGCACTGTTGCGATTGGCCACCGCTCACCGAGGGGAGACCATCTTGCTCGTTTCCCATAGCGGCTTTATCCGCATGGCGCTGGCCCACTTGATTCCACATAGATTCGGAGAATGGTGGAATGTCCGGATCGACAACTGCAGTTTCACGCACTTGGTGATGGACAGAGATGCAAAGGCGCGGGTCCCCACCTTGAATGATATTTCGCATCTAGCCGATTAGCATAGGAGGAACCATGAGGCAACATTGGCAGCACTGCAAACTGGAAGGAAGCCGGGTCACATTCCTGGGCGCGGCCGGCGTGTTTGAAAACAAGGCGGACGCCCACCTGGGCAACCGATCCGCCTGGAGCAAACTGGAGGACGAGGGGTGGGAACTGGTCAGTGCGGTCTCTGACCCAGAAGGAGAGGTGACGTTCTTTTTCAAGCGGCCGGCTCCGCCCGCGGCCTAGAGACGCGAGTAGCCTGGATGTCAACGCGCAATCGCTACGCCTTTTTTGGGGGGAAGATCGTACCCATCGAACAGGCCAATGTGAGTATCATGACGCATGCTTTGCATTATGGTACTGGTTGCTTTGCCGGCCTCCGCGCCTATTGGAATGAGGAGGAGAAGCAGCTCTTTGTGTTTCGCATAGGCGACCATTTTCGTCGTTTTATCAGTTCGACGCGGCTGCTTTACATGGACACTCCAAACAGATACACGGTTGAGCAGTTGATTGACGTTACGCTTGACCTGCTGCGCCGCGAGCGATACTTGGAGGATGCCTACATCCGGCCGCTGGCCTTCAAGTCCTCCCCACTGATTGGGGTGCGACTGCATGACCTGGATGATGAGGTGGCGATCTTTGCCATCCCCTTTGGCCGCTATCTGCAGAACGAAGAAGGAGCGCGTGTCACCATTTCTTCCTGGCGGCGCGTGGACGACAATGCCATCCCGGCGCGGGGGAAAATTACTGGGAGCTATGCCAACTCGGCGCTGATCAAAACGGATGCCCACCTGAAGGGATTCGACGAGGCTATCGTGCTCAACCAGGATGGCCACGTAAGCGAGGGAAGCGCAGAGAACCTATTCATCATTCGCGATGGCGTAGCGTATACTCCGTCGGTGCATGAGAACGTGCTGGAAGGGATCAACCGCCGAACCCACATACAGCTCTTGCGTGATGAGCTGGGTATTGAGACCGTGGAGCGACCCATTGACCGCACTGAGGTACTGCTGGCGGATGAAATCTTCTTTTGCGGTACGGGCGTGCAATTGGTCTCTGTGGCGGAAGTCGATTCCTTTACGATCGGGAGCGGTCGAATGGGGCCAGTGGTCGGCCGGCTGCGCGAGCTGTTCTTTGACATCGTTCGGGGAAAAATGCCCAAGTACCGGGAGTGGTGTACTCCGGTCTACCTCATCGATTGAGCAACGCAGATTGAGCGATGGTGCACAAGCCACCAACTAGACTTGGTTTAATCTTTGGCCTGTGCGTTGTACTGGCGTTGGCCATGCTGGAAATCGGGTTGGTTGTCCTGATTCTCTCTTCCCCTGTTACAGCACTGACGATTCTCCGGTCCTTGCTAGTGGTGCTTGCCCTGCCAGTCATGGGAGTAGTGCTCTACGGGCTGGCGGGGTTGAGCAGCGCCAGCTATAGTGTGGATCGGAATGCAATTGTCATCAGTTGGGGATCGGGGGTGCAGGCGATCCCGATGTCTGATGTGAAAGCGATCCTCCGTGGCGCCGATCTGAGCCGAGTGGTGCGCTTTCGCGGGCTTGTGTGGCCGGGTTGCTGGATTGGCCGGGGGCGGATTGAGGGTGTGGGTGCCGTCCGCTTTTTCTGTACCATGCCGGCGGAGAGCCACCTGATCATCAGTACTTCGGCCGGTTCCTATGCGATCTCGCCAGAGAACGCGGATCGGTTTATGGATCTTTATGCGGCTCAGCGCGAGATGGGAGTCTCGCAGAAAATCGAGCCGGCATTGACGCA
Organism: Ardenticatenales bacterium; assembly: GCA_030667645.1. Taxonomy (GTDB): domain Bacteria; phylum Chloroflexota; class Anaerolineae; order Promineifilales; family UBA4811; genus GLR113. The sequence continues at coordinate 7,112 of DAOUVM010000108.1, forward strand.
AACCCGAATTCTCCACCGTGGCTTTTTCTGCGATCGGCTAGCACTCTGGTTGCTGGTGATTGGCGGGATTCTCAGTTGTGGACTGTGGGTACTGGTTGCTGTGAGTTTCGGCGGACTCCCACACACCTTGCCAATGCATTTCGACGAGACCGGTGTACCTGATCGGATGGGTGCACCGGCCCAGTTGTTCACATTGGCTTTGCTTGGCACCGTCGCCTGGCTCGTGGATGGGATTCTAGGGTATGTTGTCTACCGTCGAGCACGGGAGAGGATGGGGGCCTATCTGCTGTGGGGGGCGGCCGCCAGCTTGCAGATACTGCTCTGGGCTGCCATCAGAGGTCTAACTGCGATCTAGCATGGCCTGGCTGTTTATTGGGCTGGTGATCAGCGCAGCCATCGGCTACGCTGGCTATGTCAAGGGAGCCCTCAGCCGCTCCGGGGCCGCGGGTGCCGTTGTGGTGGGTACGATTGTTTTTGGCCTGGGGGGGTGGAACTGGGGGGTTCTGCTGGTTGCCTTTTTCCTTTCGTCAAGCATCCTCTCGCACTATCGGCGAGCGGACAAGGCGGCGCTGGCTGAGAAATTCGCCAAAGGGAGCCAACGCGATGCCGGCCAGACC
>DAOUVM010000181.1 GCA_030667645.1 Ardenticatenales bacterium
CACGGTCGAACGGAATCTCCCATTCCGCCAGCGCGGTGACCCAGGCGCAAAAGTGTACGTCGGCTGTGTCAGCCAACACGCCATCCAGATCCCAGATCACTGCCCTGCTTACCATTTGCCATCCAGCGATAAGGCACAGGGGGTGCGATTGGAGAAACTCGTCAGGTGGGCAAATCCGGCCGCCCGCGCCATCTCGACCGCCATCTCCCAGCCCACGGCAAGGTCGGCCGGGGCGTGAGCGTCAGAGCCGATCGTCAGCAGCTTCCCGCCCATCTGCCGGTACCAGGTCACAACGGCCTGCCCGGGGGAAGTCTGTTTGGGGGAACCGCGCAGGGTGGACGTGTTGATCTCCAACGCAATCCCGTTCCGGATAATGGCGTCGAGAATCGACCGGACGGCCTCTTCAAAATCCAGTACATTGTACTGGTCCGCGGTGTCGAACCCATTGCGCTTGACAACGTCGAGGTGCCCAACAATGTCAAACCCTCCCACCGAACACATCTGCTGCAGTTCGTGAAAATAGTCACCAAAGGCACGATCCATCGGCCGGGGTTGCGAGTAGAAGGGCGCAGTCACCGGCACCGTTTTCACCCAGTGGAGCGAACCGATGACCAAGTCAAAGCGGTGTGCATCCAACAGGGCATCAGCCCGCGAACGGAATCGGTGAAACTCGCCGATTTCCACCCCTGCCAGTATTGTCAATTGATCCCCAAAGAGCTCACGACAACGGGATATCTCTGCCATGTAGGCGACCGGTTGGAAAAAACCAAACCCCACATCGGCTGGTACAAAATCCACGTGCTCTGTGAAAGCAATCTGGCGCAGCCCCAAAGCCACCGCCTGACGACACATCGCTTCAATAGCGGCCTCGCTATCGCAGGAGAAATGGGTGTGGACGTGAAGATCGCAAAGCGGGAAGCGGTTCTTCCCGCGCCCTCTGACAAGTGGTGAAAGGGTGTCTTGGAGACAGGCAGACATTGCTTACAGTTGATTCAGTAGATCTTGCTTCTTCTTGTCAAATTCTGCCTGGGAGAGGATTCCTTTCTGGCGCAACTCGTCCAATTCGGCAATGAGTTCGGGGATGTCCCCAGCAGTGGGAGGCTCTGCTGCCAGCAGCCGCTTGGCCCGTGTCTGAAATGCGTCAATCTCCCCCAGGCTCTCCTTCTGGTTGAGCATCTCGGTCTTGAAGCGAATCGGGCCGTGAATACGACCTAGTCGATTGACCCCGATTTCGCTGGCGGTCAGAATCTCAATGTCTCCGAAACCCAACAGCCGGCCCACGGCGGATTGCCGTAGTACCACATCGTTCACTTTCTCCAGCGACGAATCAATCACGTGCTTGTCCAGGATGCCCTCGACCTGGACCACTCGCCGATTGGTAACAATGTACTTTTCGTTCCACCACCAGGCAGAGCGCCGGACGAAATCACCCAGCGGAATGAGAGCCAGGACGATGGCAGCCGCCAGACTAACGCCGCCGGTAGTGCCAAAGAGTACCGCTCCCAATGCCATGAGAGCGCCGATGACGAGCAACCTCACCAGCCCTATTGGCAATAGTTGGATCCAATGCTGCCGGGTGAGAAAAACAATCCGCTCGTTGCGTCCCAACAAAGATTCAACATATCCCATCTTTTGTCCTCCTTGACCTCCAAGCCCCAATCAGGCTAACCGTGGATCGAACTGCCATCCACCGCGTGCGCCGCCTCCATGAGCGCTTCCGAGAGGGTCGGATGCGCGTGCACGTTGCGGCCGATCTCGGCCGCAGTCAACTCTTGCGCCTGCGCCAGCGTAAGTTCTGGCAGCAGCTCGGTTACGTCTGGTCCCACTAGGTGCGCTCCCAACAACTCTCCTGTTTTGCCATTAGAGACTATTTTAACAAACCCATCCCGCTCGCCCAAGCCCAGCGCCTTGCCATTGGCTAGGAAAAGGGATTTGCCTACCTGGGGCTCGAACCCGTTCTCCCGCGCTTGCTCCTCAGTATAGCCAAAACTGGCTACCTGCGGATGCGCATAGACGCAGCGGGGCATCATGGCGAAATTCAACGGTCGTGGTGGTGCGGTCGCCCCAGATTGCGAGGCAATCGCCTCAGCGGCCGCCACTCCCATCGCCGAACCCACGTGGGCCAGCATCAGCTTGCCGGTCACGTCGCCCGCGGCATAGATCCCGGAGACATTGGTGCTCATCTGGTCATCCACCTGTATAAAGCCACCCCGTTCGGTCAATTGGACGCCGGCCGTCTCTAGGCCGATTCCTTCCACGTTGGGCTGAAACCCGATGGCCATCAGCGCCTTGTCAGCTTGCAGCGTTTCTGTCGCTTCTCCGCGGCAAAGGGTTACCCGGACACTACCGGATGCCGCGTCGACGCCGGTCACTGTCGCGCCGGTCACCGTCCTGATCTTGAGTCTCTTGTATGCCCTGGCCAGTACAGCGCTTGATTCAGGGTCTTCCAGCGGCAGAATCCGGTCCATCATCTCTATGATCGTCACGTCGACGCCATAGCTGCGCCAGATGTACGCGAACTCAATCCCGATCGGTCCCGCCCCAATGATAATAGCCGTTTTGGGCAACGTAGCGGAGAGAATGGCCTCCTCATAGCTGATGACCGTTTCACCATCCAATGCCACGCCGGGGATGCTCCGCGGCCGGGCCCCGGTGGCAACGATCATGTTCTCGGTCTCGATGCACTCCTGGTCACCAGAGTTCAGTATCACCCTAATTTCGTTGCGGCCGGTGATCGCTGCTGTCCCCTCGAATGACGTGATCTTGTTTGCGTTTGTGAGCAACCGAATGCCCTTGACCAGGCGGCTGGACACCTGGCGACTGCGCTTGAATGCCGTGGCATAATCCAGTGTCAGGTTATCAAAGGAAAAGCCCAGTTCCGCACCGCGCTTTTGCAATGTGTGGGCGATCTCGGCGTTCTTGAGGAGCGACTTGGTCGGTATGCACCCCACGTTGAGGCACACTCCACCCCAATGCTTTTGCTCCACAATCGCTGCCCTCAGTCCCAATTGGGAAGCGCGGATTGCGGCCACGTACCCGGCGGGTCCCGCGCCGATCACTGTTACATCAAACCGTTTTGCCATGACTGACTCCTTGGCCATGTCGTGGCCCACTCGGTACACAGAGGATGAATGTGGCAGGGGTACGCCGGCACATTCCAGCAACGGCTGCCAATCATCCTAGTGCTCTGATCCGCCGGAACAAGCGCGGGACATATCCTCGCCCGGTCATGTGGCCGCCGCCGGCGCCGCAGAAACCACCCAACTTGGCTGCATGGCGTCGGCGGCTGACTCGCCCTACCTCTGACAGCAGGGGCAAAAGTGGGTACTGCGCTGACCCAACACTATCCGCTCTATGGAGCTACCGCAAGCCAGACACGGCCGGCCGGTCCGGCCGTAGACTCGTAGTCGCATCTGCATCTTACCACCGGGGTAGACCCAGTCGAGGGATGTTCCCCCGTGCTCTATCGCCTCCGCCAGCACCGCCTGGATGCCGCCGTGGAGCGCATCCGCCTCTGCCGGTGCCAGGCTGTTAGCCGGCCGGCGCGGTTCCAGTCCGGCTCGGTGCAACGCTTCATCCGCATAGATGTTACCGATCCCAGCGATAAAGCTCTGCTCCATGATCAGGGGTTTGATCGCCCGTCTCCGCCGCGCCAGTTGCTCCGTCAGCCAGCCCGCGCTGAACGCATCCGAGAGCGGTTCCGGTCCCAAGCGGCCGAGAACCGTGCGGGGGTCGGCCAACAGGTAGAGCCGGCCGAACTTGCGCGCATCAGAAAACCGCAACTGGCGGCCATTGTCCATCGATAGAACCGTGTGGGCATACTTGTCTGGGTCCGCGTCAGGTGCTGCTGTCAGCAGCCGGCCGCTCATCCCCAAGTGGATCAACAGGGTGCGTCCGGCCGGCTCCAGGTCAAGAACCAGGTATTTGCCGCGCCGGGCCATCCCAACCACCGTCCGTCCCGGCAACAGCGATCGGAGTTCTGCTGGGGTCGGTGTGTGGCGCGACCAGTCAAGGCGGACTCCGGTAATGGTCCGCCCGACAATCTCCGGCCGGAGGCGGCGCACGGTGGTCTCGACTTCGGGCAGTTCCGGCATCGGCGCTAGCCTCACGTGTTCATGGCCAGCTTTGCCAGGGTCTCGAAAAGAGCCGCCACCCCTTCGCCGGTCAGGGCACTGGTCTCAAGGTAGGGCGCCCCAATGTATGCGGAAAACGCCTGGCCCACTTGCGTTCGCACCGCCCGTTCCATATCTATCTTGTTGCCAACGACCAGCAGTGGTTGCCCAGGGACCCCCTGCAGGACTTCGTCCTGCCACCGCCGCAGATTCACCAAGGAAGCGGGTGTAGTCACATCATACACCAGCGCGGCCACCCGGCTTCCCCGGTAGAACCCTGCCCGCACCGCTTCGAACCGCTCCTGACCAGCCATGTCCCAGATCGATAGCTTGACCGGTCCGGTCGGCAACGGAACCCGCTGGGTATAAAAGTCCACGCCAATGGTGGCCACTCGCGAAGCGTGGAACTTGCCCTCGCAATAGCGGCGAACCAGCGTGGTCTTGCCGACCGTCGCGTCGCCGACGATAATCACCTTGAGGAGTGGAATCTTGTCCATCGGTCGGTTACCTGCTCCACCGGCCCAAAAAGTACTCGTGGGGGAACAACAATGTGCTTGGGTCAAACGGCTGGTTGGCCAGGAGGCGCAGGTTAGCCTGCTCAAAGAGCTGATGAAGGTCATCCAGGAATTCCAACTGCCGGCTTGCCGGTTCGGTATTAAAGATAGCCAGCATGGTGGTGAACTTGCCAGGCACAAAGCAGAGCCAGCGACCTCCCTCAGTTTGGGTCGAGCGCATGCCGGCGCCAAATATCTCCTTGGTGGCGCTGCGGAATGCGGACAGCATCGGGACTAGCAATGCCGGATCCAGGTCAAACTCGCCCAGGGTGCCCAACGGCATGCCCGACTCGTTTTGATAGATCGCATACCCTTGCGCCCGGGCGATGTGCTTTCGGCGAATCAGTACACTCTCCCCCTCTGTCACTGCTCCTCTCCAATTGTCCGAACTGGGGGCATGCTCAATCATCGTCTCAATGCTGCGGATCTCGCGTTGGTAGTGAACGTACAGGTTCTGGAACTGGTCACGGTTAGTGGTACCGGCGTTAAAGCTTTCAGCCAGGTTGAAGAGCTTGGCCCGCACCCTCGCCAGATATTCCTGCGCCTGTTCGCGCGAATCGGGCGGCAACGGCGGGGGGGGAGCAGCGGCGTCGGCCGGGACCGCGCGAGCGGCCGCCTGTGTCGGCCGGCCGTTGCCTCGGCGAAAAAGATCACGCAACCAATTGAAGAATGAACGTCGTTCGGCCATAATCACTATGCCAATTCCTGCCATGTGGAATGCCATTATATCACATTGAAACGCTCAAGGGGAGTAGGAACGAGCCTGTCACCGAAGCTCAAACCGTGTATAATAACCGAGGATACCAAGACCTGCACCCCGTGCGACGAAACAGGCGCAGCCGCGTAGTGTACTAGGCAGGCCGAGTCGGAACGGCGCGATGTCAGATGCAAGTCATGTTCTTCTCTTTGCAGCGGGTTATAATACCGGCAGCCGGCGTGAGTGTCTTCTGACCCACCATTCATTAGGGGAGTCATGATGATCTCGTGTGTTCAGTGTGAAACCGAGAACCGAGGGACCGCAGAATTCTGCCTCAACTGTGGCGCGCGACTGGTGCGGTCTGAACCGTTTCGGGAGAACCAGACAGATGCCCTTATCGACCCCGATCTATCTCTGC
>DAOUVM010000112.1 GCA_030667645.1 Ardenticatenales bacterium
CAGAGCGAAAATTGGTTACCATTGATGGCAACGAGGCCGCCGCCTACGTTGCTCACAAGGCCAGCGAGGTCATTGCGATTTATCCGATTACGCCGTCCAGCGCCATGGGAGAGCATGCAGATGCCTGGTCGGCCGTCGGTCAGAAGAATATCTGGGGTACAGTTCCGCTGGTAGTCGAAATGCAGTCCGAGGGCGGAGCCGCCGGCGCGCTGCATGGGGCGCTCCAGACCGGATCGCTGTGCACTACTTTTACTGCTTCCCAGGGCCTGTTGCTGATGCTCCCCAATATGTTCAAGATCGCCGGGGAGCTCACCCCGGTCGTCTTTCACGTGTCGGCCCGCAGCGTGGCCGCCCAGGCGCTCTCGATCTTTGGCGAGCACAGCGATGTGATGGCTGCCCGGTCCACCGGATTCGCTCTGCTGGCCAGCGCGTCGATTCAAGAGGTTATGGATCTCGCCTTGGTGGCGCACACGGCCACGCTAGAGGCGCGGGTCCCGTTCATTCATTTCTTTGATGGCTTTCGCAGCAGCCACGAGATCAACAAGATCGAGCAGCTTGGCATGGACGACATGCGGGCCATGATTGATGACGAGGCAGTTCTCGCTCATCGCGCCCGCGCACTGAATCCCGAACAACCCGTGGTGCGGGGTACCGCTCAGAACCCCGATGTCTTTTTCCAGGCACGCGAGACGGTCAACCCCTATTATCTGGCGACTCCTGATATTGTGCAGCGGGCGATGGATAAATTTGCCTCTATCGCCGGCCGTCAGTACAAGCTGTTTGACTATGTGGGCGCCCCGGATGCGGAGAAGGTGATTGTGATCATGGGCTCGGCCGCTGAGGTCGCCCATGAAACCGTTGACTACCTGTGTGCGGCCGGTGAAAAGGTGGGGGTTCTCATTGTTCGCCTCTACCGGCCGTTCAGCGTCAAGCATTTTGTTGAGGCGCTGCCCGAGACGGTCAAGATCATCGCTGCGCTGGACCGCACCAAGGAACCGGGTAGCGTTGGCGAGCCACTCTACCAGGATTGCGTGTCCTCCCTGGTCGAGGCGAACCGTCAGATCAAGGTCATCGGCGGCCGCTATGGCCTCTCCTGCAAAGAGTTTACTCCCGCCATGGTCAAGGGCGTCTTTGATGAGATGGATCGGGATGAACCCAAGCCTCACTTTACTGTGGGCATCACCGATGATGTGACGCACCTGAGTGTTGCCTATGATCCTACCTTTAACATCGAGCCGGATGACGTGGTCCGGGCAATGTTCTATGGATTGGGCTCCGACGGCACCGTTGGCGCGAACAAGAACAGCATCAAGATCATCGGAACCGAGACCGAGAACTATGCCCAGGGCTATTTCGTCTATGACTCGAAAAAGGCCGGCGCTGTCACTGTCTCGCACCTACGATTTGGACCGCGCCCGATTCATCAAACGTGTTTGATCTCTCGGGCGAACTTTATCGCCTGTCATCAGTTCTTTTTCCTGGAAAAGTATGACATGCTGGCCAATGCCGAGCAGGGCGCGACCTTTTTGCTCAACAGCATCTATGGCCCCGAGGAGGTTTGGGATCATCTGCCGCGCTCGGTCCAGCGGCAGATCATTGATCGAGAGATCAAGTTCTATGTCATTGACGCATACGACGTGGGGAGAGCGACCGGGATGGGGGTTCGCATCAACACGATCATGCAGACCTGCTTTTTCGCCATCTCTGGTGTTCTTCCACGCGACGAGGCCGTGGCGGCGATCAAGGGTGCCATCAAAAAGACCTACGGCAAGCGGGGCGAGGCAGTGGTGCAGAAAAACTATGCCGCGGTGGACCAGTCGCTGGCCAATCTGCATCAGGTGCAAGTGCCCGCCGGCGTCAGCAGTAGCTTTGACCGGCCGCCGGTCGTTTCAATAGAGGCGCCCGAGTTTGTCCAGTACGTCACGGCCGCTATCATGGAGCGGAAAGGTGATGAACTGCCGGTTTCCGCCATGCCGATCGACGGCACCTATCCCACTGCCACCACGCAGTGGGAAAAGCGCAACATTGCGATGGATATTCCGGAATGGGATTCCGCTATCTGCATCCAGTGCGGCAAGTGTGTGCTCGCCTGCCCGCACGCAACCATCCGCATGAAGGCGTACGATCCGGCGCTGTTGGCCGACGCGCCCAGTACTTTCAAATCGGTTGATGCCAAGGGGCGGGAGTTCAAAGGACTACAGTACACGATCCAGGTGGCGCCGGAGGACTGTACCGGCTGCGGCGTATGCGTTTATGCCTGTCCCGTCAAGAACAAGCAGCAGCCGGATCGCAAGGCGCTCAACATGGTTCCCCAGCCTCCCATTCGCCTTGCCGAGCGGGAGAACTGGGAATTCTTTCTGGACCTTCCGGATTTCGACCGAACCCAACTGAAAACGGGGACTATCAAGGGCTCCCAGTTCTTGCTGCCTCTGTTCGAGTTCTCCGGCGCGTGCGCGGGCTGCGGCGAGACCCCTTATGTCAAGCTGGTCAGCCAGTTGTTTGGTGATCGGGCTGTCATCGCCAACGCCACCGGGTGTTCCTCCATCTTTGGCGGCAACTTGCCTACTACCCCGTGGGCAAAAGACCCGGACGGCCGGGGACCCGCCTGGTCCAACAGCCTGTTTGAGGACAATGCCGAGTTTGGCTTTGGTTTTCGGTTGACCTTGGACAAGCAGCTAGAGTACGCGCGCGAACTGCTGATCAAACTGCGCAGCGTCCTCGGGGCGGTACTCGTGGATGGCCTGCTCAATGCGCAGCAAAAAAGCGAGGCAGACATTGGCGAGCAGCGCGGCCGGGTGGCGCAACTCAAAGAGCGATTGGCGGGCATGGACAAGCCAGAGGCGCGACAACTGTTCAGCGTGGCGGATGCGCTCGTCACGCGGTCTGTCTGGATCATGGGTGGGGATGGGTGGGCCTATGATATCGGTTATGGTGGACTGGATCATGTGTTGGCCGCGGGCCGGAATGTCAATGTCCTGGTCATGGACACTGAGGTCTATTCAAACACGGGCGGTCAGATGTCAAAGGCAACCCCCCGCGGCGCGGTAGCCAAGTTCGCTGCCGGCGGCAAACCCCTGGCCAAAAAGGACCTGGGAATGATGGCGATGACCTATGGCAACGTGTATGTGGCTCAGGTGGCAATGGGCGCCAGCGATAACCAGACGGTCAAGGCGATTGTCGAAGCGGAAGCCTACGAGGGCCCGAGCCTGGTCATCGCCTATAGCCATTGCATCGCCCATGGCATCAACATGACCACCGCCATGGGGCAGCAAAAGGCAGCGGTGGAATCGGGCCACTGGCCGCTCTACCGCTACAATCCCGAGCGGACCGAGCAGGGTCTCAACCCCCTCCAACTGGACTCCAAGGCGCCCAGTATCCCGCTTGAGCAGTACGTCTATAACGAGACGCGCTACAAGATGCTGACAAAGTCGGCGCCAGAGGCGGCCGCTCAATTGCTAGAGTTGGCCCAGGGAGACGTGGTGCGCCGCTGGCGAATGTACGAGCAATTGGCGGCGATGGATTTTACCCTGACGACCGAGTAAACACTTGATAAGGAACAACTTTCCGTGTTCAATGGTGATTCACGGGTAGAGCGGTCACAAAACCGCTAGTTGTTTTTATCAAGTACGAAGTCAGGCGCTCTCCCGAGGTAGATAATCACGGGACGGCCGGGTCTCCAATGACCCGGCCGTCCCGTTGTCGTAGCTTTTCAAGCGCTGTATCAGGACAATGAAAGCGGGGCCCGGTGGCACGTTAATTCCGGCGGTAGAACTCGGAAAGGGGGGTCCCCGCCCCGATCCATGACTGGGCCGTTTGCGCAGGACCTTTTTCAGCGGCGGCCGATATCCTGGTTCAAGCCAGGATTACCGGGACTGCCGATAGACCAGCATGCCCTCGCTACCATAGATGTCGGTCGGATAGGTCCGCCACAGTTCATAGGCCTCTCCGAAGCGGCTGTCCTGCGCCAGAGTATTGCGGCCGTACACTTCTAGAATGACAATCACGTCCGGTTGCTCGGCCAGCACAAAGTCGGCCGGCACCGCATAGTTGATGTCATAGGCCTCGGCCGGTAGTGGATAATATTCTTGGGCCTGGGGGGAAACCAGGCCCACCAGGTCCAGAATCGGCGCGTTGGTGAACCACCCCAGCGCGCCAATGTCCCCCGCCGCCAGGCGGCCACCGGTGGCCGCCAGTGGCGCTTTTAGATCCAATGCCACCTGGCGGTACAACGTCTCTAGCTTGATCCAGGCCATCTCCGGGGCCGGCCTGTCCGGCGGTCCGGGTGGGTGACGGGTCCAGGCGTTTCCGAGCGAGGCGGCGGCGAGAACAGCCGCGAGGAGCGTGATCCAGGCGCGCCGGACTCTATTGCCTACCAGTTCGCCGGCCAGCGCCCAGACGCCTGTCAGGAGTCCCAGAAAAAGAAACGGCAACGGAGGGCTGAGGTACCAACGGAAGATCAGCGGATTGGCGATGGAATAGACGGTGGCATAGAGCACCGGGTAAAGGAACAGCGGCCAGGTGCGGCCGTTCCGGCGGACAGAATAGAGGCACCCGATGGTCAAGAGGGCGCCATAGAGGATCAGTCCGACGAGGACCCAGCCGCTGCCAAAGACGAGGTGCTCGTGGAATGGGGCGCCAAAGTGCTGCAGCAGGCGGACCAGCGCCGCTTCCGGGGGAAGGCGGTAGGCGACGCTCTTGGCCGCCATGCTATGGGGTAGCGGCCCGCCATAGACGACGGTGGCAAAGAGCACCCAGGGCAACAGAGTGGCAGTAAAGATCGCCGCGGGCCGGTAGGGGAATCTCTTCCCCGATCCCCCCGGCCGGCCGGGCCGTATCGTTCGAAACAGCCAGTCAAGCCCCACGTTCCCAAAGATGAGGAGCGCGGCGACGAGTACATCCGGCCGGACCAAAGTCCCCAACCCCAACGTCAGCGCGGCCCAGTTGTCCCGGCCGGCAGCGTGGAGCGCAAGAGCCGCCAGCAGGAGAGTGATGACCAGCGAGGTCTCTAGGCCTCCGATGGCAAAGGTCACGCTATAGGGGGCGATGGCCCACAGCAGCGCCGCTCCCAGGCCGATCAGTGTGACCGACCGGCCGTTCTTGCCGGTGAGCGATTTGCCGATTCGTAGGATGATCGCGACGCCCACGACGTCGAAAAGTGCATTGAGCATCCAGGCCAGGTGGGGCAGATCGTCGGTTTGCAGCAGGCGGGAGAGCCCGGCCAATAGCAGGGCGTAGAGTGGGGTGGTGGTCCCGAGGACCATCTCACCGGGGTTGTAGACCAGGCCGGCGCCGTTGGCCAGATTTTGCGCATAGCGAAATGTAATGTACGCGTCATCTATGATTCGCGGCCCGGGAATCAGCCGGAGTGCGAATGCCAGCAGTAGGGGGAGCGGCGCTAGCCAGTTCAAGCTGATTCCTCAACGATGGGCAGCCCGCGACGGGGCCGCCGCGCGAATGCCGGCATACGGGGCCCCAGGGCTCTAGCCGGTTCAGGCTTTCTTAAACGCGGCCGCAATGCTCATCATGGCGCTGGGTAGCGGGGAATCGAGCTTGCCGAGGGCGAGCGGCGTGCCCTGCGCCAGCGCCCGATTCTGTTGTGAATCGTACGGGACCGAAAAGCTGATCGTCCGGTTGGTGCCCCGCTCGGCCGCCTCCTTGGGCAGCCAGCCTCCGCCGTGGGGGTGGTTGAGCAGCAGGTGCACTTTTTTGCCGCTGATCCCCAGATTGACCAACACCCGCAGGGTTGCGGCCGTGGTCTGGATCGAGGCGATCTCCGGCGTCATGACCAGGAGCACCCGGTCGGACGCTTTCAGTGCGCCAATACACATGGGATTGAGGACCGGCGGCGCATCCACAATGACAAACTCGGACCCGCGGACGAGCGTGTCCGCAATGGCCACGAACTGGGTTTCTCTCAGGCTCGCGTCGTGTGTCGGGGTCACCGGCGCTGCAATCAAGTGGATACCTGAGGGATGGTTGATCAGCAACGATCGAACGGCTCCGTGGGCCAGTTCGCTCTTGTCCAGCAATAGGGTCCAGGTGCGCTTGGGTTGTATGCGAAGCTGCAGGGCAACGTGTCCCGAGTTCGAGGCGAGATCGACCAGGGTGATATTGGGCACCTGCAGAGATCGAAGGGCGCCCGCAAGGTTCACCGCCAATGTCGTCACCCCAACGCCGCCTCTCAGGCTGAGCAAGGTTATGACCTGGCCTCGTTCTTGCCGGCCCTCATCGCTCAGCAACGCGTCCAATTTTGCCATCAGTTCCTGGGGACCGACCGGTTTGACCATAAAGTCGGTCGCCCCGCTCTCCAGAGCCACGGAGCGGTCTACCGGCTGAGCCCGTGCAGTGAGAATGAGGATGGGCAAATCGACCGTTCCCGGGTTGGCGCGGAGGCGCCGGCAGACCTCGTGCCCGCTCACGTCGGGCATCATGACATCGACGATCGCCGCGTCGGGCGGGGTTTTGATGGCGACATCGATGCCCTCTCGCCCGTGGCTGACGAGGGTGGGATCGTGCCCGGCACGTTCTAGCATCATCCCGAGCATCTTTAGCAACTGAGTATCGTCGTCAATAACTAGTATTCGCGCCACGGGTATCCTCCTGTCGCTGGTCGCTTCTGCGTGCGCCTATTCGTCGATGCAGAAAGCCTCCACTTGATCCTTGTTGACCAGAATCAGACTGCCGTCAAAGGTCGTGTCGGGGAACAGGGCGGCGGTGGCAGTCGCTTCGTATAGCGGGATAAATCGACCCACCGACTGTATCATGATATCGCGCGGGCTGGTCTGGGCCTCGGTCTCTACCGTTCCACGGAGTTCAAACGAGCGGACGGTGAGAAAGGCGCGTCGGGCGGCCGGCCGGAAGAGGGTGGAAACGCCGGCCGGATCGCCATCTTCACGCTTGGCCAGGATGAGAAAGAGGATGTTCTCTTTGCGGATCGCGGCCCGTGAATAATGGGCCACAATCTCGCCCGGCGAATTGATGCGGGAGATATAGGCATCCTCCAACTCGAGATAAGAGTTGAGCGGGTCTATCAATAGGGCGCTGAGACCACCCACCGGAACGGCGACCTGGCAAGAGACCCGATGGCCATTCGAAAAAAAGTCGGCCGGGATACTGTTCTTGGTATAGGTGTATTTCATCTTGCACTCCTAGCGGATCACTCTACTGTCGTTTGCCCGGGCGGTGGGGCGGGTATCAGCGGTAGGGCAACGTGAAACAGAGCCCCGCCGCCGGGCGTGTCTCCCACCCAGATTCTACCTCTCATTGCCTCGACTGCCATCTTGCAGAACGCCAGTCCAAGACCGATGCCACGGCGATGGTCCCCAGGGTGCACCTGGGTGTACTTGACAAAGATGCGTTCACGATCCTCCTCGGGAATCCCGGGCCCCTGATCCGCCACGCTGATCACGATCCATTTCGGGGTGACCCGGGTCCAGATGCCGATCTGGCCGCCGTCGGGATTATAGCGGATGGCGTTGAACAAGAGGTTGTTCACCACGCGCAGCGATAGCTCTCTGTCCAACATTACCAGTGAGGCCGGCTCGTCAGCTTTGACCTTGAGGTGCACCCGACCGTCGCGCAACAGCGGCCTGATGGTATGGATCGATTGGCTGATGACGTGGCGAAAGGA
>DAOUVM010000002.1 GCA_030667645.1 Ardenticatenales bacterium
CGAGGCGCTCCGGCACAGCACCGGTGAGCCGTTGTTGTACTGCTTTCCCGTCAATGATCGCGACCAGGTCGATGAGGGTGTACACGCTCAACGTGACCAGCGCGAGATGCAGTAGAAACGCCACGTTGAGTGGCATGGCAAAGAGATAGACGCTGTAGGTGTACAGCACAAAGATAAGCGCGCCCGGCCAACAAAGCAGCCCGATCAGCTTGCCGCGCCGCGCCAGCCACATTGAGCCAAGCAGGATTGGCAATCCGATGAAGAGATTGACCACGTCATTGGAAACGAACGTACGAAGCAACTCGTCGGTTGCGTAGATGATGGTGCGGTAGATGAGGCCGGCGACGGACGCAACCGCCATGAGGGTGGCGATGATGAGAGAGAGGGCGTATGTCAGCGCCAGGTTACGCCTGATCGGCAGGCCGGCGGTACGCTGTTGATTTGCGTTCATTTCTTTCAGCACCATAGGGGCATCGTAGTTGGTTTTCCACACTGTCAGATCAAGCTCTAATTGCCGGTCTAAACTCTGTCCAGATTGTACAATTCTGTTGTTGCGCGTCAACCTCCGGCGCGTCATGACGCGGCTCAACCGGTGCGCCCTCGCCAACCATGACCTGACCAGGATGGCCGGCCTGGTCATGACCGGCGCCCGAGCACTGGCACCGCTCCAAGGCTCAGGTGCGGCGGCTCCGTACTGTAGAACGCAAAGCAACTCTGTTGCCCACCGCCCCGAGCCGCGCTATACTCCAGCTTGGTGAACTGGGCCCCAGAGCTTCCCTTCCACCTGCGATCCACGTTCGGCGTTGACCACGTGGCGGCCCCGTTTCTCACCAATCCTGGGCATCAATGTCTCACATCGGCCTACAGGTCCGCAGGCGAGAGATTGCATATCCATCATCCGGCTCGGCGCGTCACCGCCAAAGGAGAAACGGAATGAACAGTGTCGTCTTCAAGGGCCGAACCATAACAGAGAACGACGTCCTCCGCGCGATGAGTCTCTTTGACCAAGACCGAAGAAAGTCGTTTGAATCCGCCAGATGGCGCACATACGCAGTCCTTCACGACGGCAGCTCTTATCCGCCCAAAGAAATCTTGAGTATGGTCTCCGGCCTGCGCGTAAGTGAATTCATCGGCGGCCCCACCACCAATAGCCGGTTCGAGAAACTGGGATTTTCTGTCTCCTCCATAAACGAACTAGCCCCTCTAGAACAACTCAAAAGGGAGCCCGAAACAGACGTCCCGGCCCTAGATCCGACGCAGCCTGGTTACAACAGCGAACTCGGGATTCCCATCTATGTCGGTGATTCAAGCGACGTTGTGGGTCGTATTCGCACGAACCACTGCTCGGGCAATGTAGAAGGCTCTGCCCTGCGAAAACACATCGCACGTGCCAAAGGATACCGGCTCAGGTCAACCAGGCGTCCTAGCGGTTCGACAAAGCGACGCTTGGACCTGCCGGACCCAGCAACCGGTGAGCAAGCAATCACACAATACGTGCGCGCTGGCCGCTGGAAGTATGCAATCTGCCGCTCCCCCCAAGAAGCTCGTGATTTCCAGTGGTATCTAATCAACCATCTTCGTCCCATTTTGAACGTGAGAACTGAGGAGTGGAACCACTCCCACCGTGCGCTCTACGAAGAGCTCGTGGCAGAACTGGAGGACGCCGAAGCGCTGACATGCGATCAACTCAAGGGGAAGCCAACCGGATCAGGCGTCTACGTCCTTTACCAAAATCACCCTCCCAGCACCGTCTCGACCGGGTGATCGCCATCGACCCGAATCGCGAAAATGATTACCACGGGCGGCTTCGCGCACCCCCTGACCGACCAGAGCTCCAGTCAGACGCTCCGCTCCAGCAATGTCGCCACGAGAGTGAACGGCCGCATCCCACAGCGTCGCGGTCACACCCGCCCGATGCGATACCAAGGAGTTTTCTATGCACATCAAGATCCTGACACGCTTCAAGCTGCCGCTCGTTGCCATAGCACTCGTGCTGCTCTCCGTCCATGCCGCGACCGCTGGCGACAACATCTGGACCACTTCGGGCCCCTATGGAGCGCCTATCCACGTCATTGCCATTGACCCGGAAGACAACCAGGTCATCTATGCCGCCTTTGACACCGGGGTCTACGAGAGCGCCGATGGTGGCACTACTTGGCTGTCGAGCGGGAGTGGGCTGCCAGACTCTGCCAATATCGGCTGGACCGACAGTCTCGCATTTGATCCCCATGATTCAGTCATCCTCTACCTCGCAACAGAGCGGGGCGTCTACAAATCCACAGACTCGGCCGAGACATGGGCGCTTCTCAGCGCCGCTCAGGCCAGGTCAATTGCGACTTCCCCTGTAGACCGCGACCTCATCTTCGTGGGTGGGTATGAGAGCCCCACGGGAGGAGGCGGAGGAATCTACCGCAGCAAAGACCGCGGAGAGACCTGGGAACTCCTCCAAAACGGTGCGCCAACTGGCTCTGTACTGTACCTCATGCTGGCGCCAAGTGCTGCCCATGTCATCTACGCGGGCGGCATGGACATCGGGATATACAAAAGCATAGACGGTGGAGACTCGTGGCTACCCGCCCATTCCGCGTTTGTGGGCACACCCAGCCTTCTCAGCATGGCTGTTGACCCCTACGACAGCCAGGTCGTCTACATCTCGGTGAGCGGTCAAGGACTCTACAGGAGCGCCAACGGCGGCGACAATTGGCAGCCCATTGGCACCGGCCTGGATATCGATGTTAGAGCCATCGCCATTGACCCGGGTAATCAGCAGGTCATCTATGCAGGGGGCGGAGCCGACCTCGGATCGCCGGGAGTATACCGGAGTTTGGACAATCATGGGCTGACTTGGGCGCCCATCAAGTATGGAATGGGCAGTCGGACCGTTTGGGGCTTGACCCTTGATCACAATGCTCCCCAGACCATCTTTGCCGGAACAGCCGCCGGCATCTGGGAATACACCCTCATTGCCGGCCCGGCCGATTACAGTCTCTCTATCAACGATGCCGCCCTGTACACGAATCAGACTGCCGTCACTCTGACCATCACTGCGCCAGCTGGAACCACCGAGATGATCATCAGCAACGACGGTGGCTTTGGCGATGCAGCCTGGGAGCCCCTTGCGGCCCAGAAGCCCTGGTCACTCTCTGCGTACGGCGACCATGCCATCCCGCGTTCCGTCTATGCCAAGTTCAGAACCGGCGGACAGATATCGGGCCTCTATCAGGACGATATCGTGCTGGATGTCAACGCACCCACCGGTTCAGTTCAGATCACCGCTACTCATTCCTGTTCAGGAATGCCTGGCTTTCCACCCCCCGAGTCCGTCCGTTCGTCCCTGATCGATGCTCTAACCACGACAGTCCACCTGCCCCTTGTCCTCAGGAACGCTCGCCCAGGCTCCACCATGATTGCTCTAGTGTTGTCAGCGACAGACGACCTCAGTGGGGTGGGTGAGATGCTGATCAGTAATCATGCCAGTTTCTCTGATGTCCAGTGGGAAGAATTCAGCACTGAGAGGAGTTGGTGGGTACCTGATCGCGGGACCACCACTGTGTACGTGAAATACCGGGACCGGGCCGGCAACGAGTCGGCCGTCTGCTCCGACACCGTCACACCCTGATAAATCGCCACATCTGGCTCAACAGTCCTTGCCTACCCCCGGCCGTGGCCTGGAGGCGACTCACTCCTCGCTCCCCCCGACCATCCAAATCCCCACAAACCCTTGACGCCATAGCACATCCGTGCTATTCTAGATACAGTCAACCAGCCCTGGGCCCGAATAGCAGCCACCCGATCCTTGCGTCCCGCCAGGAGTAAACCCATGCAACCAGCCGCCCAAACCATCTACCAAATCCTGCTAACCATCCTCCTCCCCATCTCTGGATTCAACCATGTCGCGTAAACCGAACAAGATCAAATGCACCGCCGCCAACGCCGACGGCCGGCCATGCCGCGCCTGGGCTGTCAGAGACACCGACCCGCCTTTGTGCTCCGCCCACGCCGGCAGGAATGTCGGCGCAGGCGCACCCCGGGGCAACCAGAACCGCACCGAGCACGGCTTTTACGGCCGCATCCTCCAGAACGACGAACTCGCCGACCTGCAGAACTGTTCTGAGAATACGCCCCTGGCTGACGAGATCGCCCTGGTGCGCGTCACCCTCCGGCGCGTCATGACCCGGCTCGGCCGGTATGATCTCACCCAGGACGACCTCACCAACCAGGATCTGACCAAGATGGTCGGCCTCGTCATGACCGGCGCCCGCACCCTCGCTCGCCTGCTCCGCGCCCAGGACGCACTTTCCGACCAGACGACCGACGACTATCGCGGCTCTATTGACCAGGCGCTTGATGAACTCAGCGCCGAATTGGGTCTGCCCCTGTGACCCGCGCCAGCGTCGACGAGAATCGGCTCAAGAGAGCGATCGCCCACCTCCGCTGGCCGCGTCCGCCGGCGACCGGCGACACCGGCCCGATCCAGCCCCGAACGACCACCCACCTCCCGCCCGAACAGCGCCTCGCGGCCGCCATCATCTTCCAGGCCTTCAAGGATTCCGCCAGCGGTCCCCAATGCTGCCGAGAAGAGGCGCTCCAATGGCTCCGCAGCGAGACCGCCGCTCTCTGGCTCAGCGTCCTCGGGCTCCCGCCCGAAAACCTTGATCGCGCTCTGGAGAATTTTCCCGAGCACAGGTTCCGCTCCAACGTTCACTTCAACCCGGCCGCCGCCCGCAAGGCCTACCAGACGCGCCTCAAGCGAGGCAATTGGATGGAACCCAGGAAAAAGTAGCGGCCGAACCTGGCGCCACCGGCCGGGTCTTGGATTCGAGGGATGCGACTTAAACCCGCAGAATGGAGAATGCTGGACCCCGGCCAAGATACCAGCGGCGGCGGGCTGCTAACCAATCATTGCAGGCGACGGCTGCGGCAGCTATAATCATTTGAGGTCGTATCGCATACCAGGATTCTACTTGGCGAAGGTTGCTGCCTGGAGGATTTGATGGAAAAAACTGTTCTTTCAGACAGCATTAGGAGGCTGGCAGATTCCCTGGGGATTGATGTCCTGGGGTTTGCCGAGGCATCTGAATTTGAAGGTTATCTATTAGACCGCTCCAGACGACGAGACCCAAGGCTCTCATTATCGGGCGCAAAGACCATTATTGTAGCCGGCATCTACATTGGTGGTCTCGTCCTTCCATCTTGGGACAAGTCCCACCTGGGTAGAACAAGCAGGTTGTTCCTTTCCGGGTTCTTTAATGATCTGGTCAAGCCCCTTGAACCCATCGCCGCCATGTTGCGAAAAGAAGGATACCGTGCCCTTGTCTGTGATGGTTCCAAGAATAAAGGATCCATCCTCCCATTGAAACTGGCTGCAATAAGAGCTGGATTGGGATGGCAAGGGAAAAACACTCTGCTTGTCACAAAAAAGTATGGCACGTTCCTTGCTCTTGGGGGGATCGTGACCAATGCCGATCTTGAACATAACGCCGAAGAAGAAACAGATCGATGCAAGAGCTGCGAGAAATGTCAACAGGCTTGCCCACTGGGGGCGCTTGAGCAAGCCCATGTGCTGAGTAAGGAAAAGTGTCTGTCATATCTTTTGCAAAATGACAACTTTCCTGACTTGGCCAAACCCGTCATAGAAAATCGAGTGATGGACTGTGAGATATGCCAGCAAGTATGCCCATGGAATACCAAACATATCGAGCGTCCCTTGGCCACAGCAATGACCACCTCCTTTCAAAGGAACCTACCGGCGTGGGAGGGTTTTTTCGCGCTTCCTCAGCTCGCCAAGCTCACGGAACAAGAGTATGGAAAAGCACTTGGTCATCTTGACACCGGTATTCCTTTTGCGATATTTCATCGGAATGTGTTGATGGCAATGGAGCGATTACAATAGCCAGGCCGGGAGGAGTTAAGTGCGCATGTTTCGGGAAGGCCTCAAGTCGTTGCACCGGATGCAGGGAGCGCGGAGAGTTTCGAGTTAAACTGAACACCCGGACCTCGCAGCGAGCTACCGTGTTGTGTGACCACAGCCAGGATTCCCGTTGGGGTCCAGCGGACGCGCGAGTGGCCGGCCGAGGTTTCTTGATCTGTTTCCGGGTGCATCCCACACATCCCATCACGAGAGGCGTGATCCGGTTTCCGGCGCAGAGATTGCTGGACCCCGGCCAGAGCAAGCGGGCGATTATCGGGCGCATTAATGTTCACCGAACAGGAATAGAAAGGGAGCGCAGCAGATGTCAACAAAACGTATCGTGATCGTCAAGGGCAGTCCCAGGAAAAATGGCAACAGTGCGGCATTGGCCGACCAGGTCGCGGCCGGGGCCAGGGCAGCCGGGGCTCTGGTAGAGTGCTTTTATCTACACGAGATGGAGATCAACGCCTGCGATGCCTGTGACGCATGCAAGACCAAAGCCTACGCGGGCTGCATCGTCGAGGACGATATGCAGACGATATATCCCGCGCTGCTGGATGCCGATGCGCTGGTGATCGCCAGCCCGGTCTATTGGTTCACCGTCTCGGCCCAGACCAAGCTCTTTATGGACCGCTGTTATGCCCTGATCGACGAGGGAGGCTGGTCGCTTCGAAAGAAAAAGATCGGGATTGTCATGAGCTACGGCGACAGCGATCCCATTGATTCGGGCGCGGTGAATGCGTTCAGGACCTTCCAGGATGTATTTCGCTACGTTGGCGCCGAGATCGTCGGCTTTGTCTATGGCAGCGCCAGCAATCCGGGCGAGATCCGCGACAATGAGGCGGTGATGGCGAAAGCGTTCGAGCTGGGGAAGAAGCTGGCGGCCGGGAAGAAACGATAGAATCAATACCCCGGCATCGCGGCCGGGTCCGGTTCGCTCCGACGCCGGCTCACCCGCCTCGTGGCTCCCGGCCGCAACGCCGACCGGACGCACCGCCGGCCGAGGCCGAGGCCGAGGGGCACATGGTGCGGGTGCATTGGGCCATGTGTAGGGGCCAGGCAGGTCGGTGCATACGTCCGATTGCAGCAGAACCGCCCCTCCGACCTGCCTCGCCCCTTGTATGCAAAGACGCCGGCCGAACCGGGCAGCACCGGCCGGGGTTTTGGGGGTCAAGAGGGGCAACATCAACCGGCAACATGGAGATCGCCGCCGAGCTCGTCGAGAGTCCGGCCGGATGCCATGGGTGACGGCCAAGCCGGTGGGCTGGGGCGGGGAATTGGTGGCGCGGTACGGCGGGCGCGAGGCAGAGGCAGGGCGCGGCCGTGCCGTGGCGGCCGCAAGGTGCCTCCGGCCCAGGGACAAATAATGCGGGTGAATGCCAACCAAGTGCGGTCGCATGGGGCCGGGCGTAGGGGTGCGGTCTCCGTGCCCACCCTCGAGTGGTTGCGCAGCGAAACCGCCGGCCGCAAAGCCTACCAGACGCGCCTCAAACGAGGCAGTTGGATGAAACCCAGAAAGAGGTAGCGGCCGGGCTTCTGGGAATCAAGGGGAGGGCAATTCCAACCGGCAACATGGAGAATGCTGCCGAGCTCGTCGAGAGTCCGGCCGGATGCCACGGGTGGGCCGGGGGAACCGCCAGGGAGGAAGCAGTGTCCTCGGTGAACCCAGGAGCTTTCAGCACGGAGCCACGATCCGGCCGAGCATGGCGGGCGCCTCTCCTGAACCATAATACTGCCCGTCAGCAGTGTGTCCAGTTTCTGGCGCGCACTACTATCCACTATTGCCGCCGCAAAGCTGCCCAGGTCGAAATCGCACATGGCTAAGGTTCTTCTGGTTTGCAGGCATCCACGATATCTTTTGGATGCATTCTACTGCGCAAGAATGTTGTCGCATCGTGCAATTCAACCTGATGGGCCACCAGACGCAGCACGAAATCCAGCCCCTCGTGCTGGTCCCAGCGAATCACGTATCCGTTGAGATCGAGGAAAATCAGGGTCGCCAGAACTGCCGTGCGTTTGTTGCCATCGACAAAGGCATGATTCAATACCAGCGAGTGCATCAATGCAGCAGCCTTGCTGACCAGGTCTGGATAAGCATCTGCCCCGAAGGCGCTAGCTTCCGGCCGGGCGACGGCCGAGTTCAGGAGCCCTCGATCCCGCAGCGAGTGCCTCCCACCCATTACCTCCGCATTGATTTCCAGGACTTCCTCAACAGTGAGGTAACGCATGGCTTCAGTGCTTGGCCAGTTGGGCGATCAACTGAGCATTTTCCTGTAGGACTCGCTGCAAGGAAGCTCGGAACTCGTCATGTGATGCCTTGCGCTGGATATATTCAGAGATGGCCTCACGAATCACGTCGGTCATCGCACGATCTTCCACGTATGCCAGGGTACGTAGCCTTTCGTATACTGTCTCATCCAAACGAAGGGTCATTGCCTTCATTGTGCTGTCTCCTTCTGATGTCTTGGTATCAAGATACCACAGAGGGTTCAAGTCGTCAAATCGGCGCACTGGACTTTGGACATCACCCTGCAACCTGACAGCGCCCTTGAGGCCCTGCTTCTCAAGCAGATTTCCATGCTCCAGGCGGAGGTCGCCACCATCAAAGACCAGCAGTGCCGGTTCACCCGCCCCGTGGCCGCAGCCCGCAAAGCCTACCAGACGCGCCCAAAACGAGGCAATTGGATGAAACCCAGCAAGAGGTAACGGCCCGGAGTCTTGGGGGTCAAGGGGGGGGCAATATCAACCAGTAACGTGGAGATCGCTGCCGAGCTCGTCGAGAGTCCGGCCGGATGCCATGAGTGGCGGCCAGGCCGGTGGGTTGGGGCGCCCGCCGTGGAGGGGAGCAGTGGTCGCTCTTTAAGCACTGCCGTTCTGGTTTGGCAAGGGTGCGCGAGGGGGAGGAGGTGGGGCGGCGGGGCTGGGGAGGGTGACCGATTGCGCGCCTGGCCTGCAAACCGGAGGGCGCGCGGATTGAGGTTTGATTTGCGTGAGGAATCGGATACAATGGTATTGGGCGGTTTCGGACGGGCACGTGATGATTTCGATCTGCGGCCGCAAGGAAGCAGCGGTGGGAGAGGATATCATCGCCAGTCTGCCAGAGAGCGACAATGGCTGACATGATCGAACAACGTCATGTGAAGTCGCTTGTCAAGCATGCTTCTGACCCGAGGATCGGATTAGAAGCGGAAGTGGTGCAGGCAACGCACCGTGGGAGGTCCGTCATGTCCACTTTCCATGTTTATGAGAATTACCGGGGAGACCAAAGCAAGGCCAAGATTCATTTTGCGTCTTGCCAGTGGTGCAACTTTGGAGAAGGTATCCACCCAGAAGCCGGTGACGAGAATGGCCGATGGCACGGGCCGTTCAATACATTTGAGGCAGCCGATGATGCCGCGTATGAAACCGGCAGGCCTGTAAAGAAGTGCAAGAAGTGCAAGCCATCGTGAGGGCGACTGAAGCGAGGAGAACACAAAAAGTTTGTTTGGGAGGGTACGGTGACAGACAACAAGGATGTAGCGCGATCGGATTCGGAGGTAGCTGGTCAAGAAACATCATCGGCCTGTATTGGGTCCCAAGACTGGTTCTTGGAGGTTCTGGTGGACCAGGTCAATGGTACCGATAATGCGATAGGTATGACACTCATGATTGGCGGGTTGTTGGTTTCCGGCGATATGGTCAGTGGCCACAAGTATTTTGAGGGTTTTGCCAAAGAGTATGTAGGCGCTCTGAATATTGCTGATAGTGAGGTTGCTGATAGGGTGAAGTCGTCTTTGAGCGGACCCGGCCAGAAATATCTTCAATCCAGGGCAGAACAAGAGTCCGACACGGTGGTTCCACCTATCCCCATTGCCTTTGTGCACTTGAGAAATGCCAGAATCATTCACCCGGGCGGGCCGCCGGTTCCAGCGAACAGAGCAGTCTGGTGGAGGGGGCTGCTGAAATCGGTGGATGGGTTCGTGTTGGGGAAGTTGGAGTAGTTGATTCTGCCAACAACATGTTCGTTTTGCGCAAATGTGTGATTTCGGAGTCTACGAATGAACGACGACAAGCCCAATGACCGCGAGGTAGATGCGCTTCCTACCAAAGAGCTTTTCATCTCAATGCTCACCAAGGACCTAGTCCTGGAAGATGCGATAGGGGATTTGGTTGACAATTGCGTGGACGGAGCGCGCAGAATCCAGTCCGATGGAGATTTCCGTGAGCTCTGGGTTCGGATTGAAGCAGCACATGACCAATTCATGATTGAGGACAACTGCGGCGGAATCCCAGTTGACCTCGCCAGAAAATACGCGTTCCGGTTCGGAAGGCCATCGGGGATGGAACCCATTCCGCGCTCTGTTGGCCAATTCGGGATTGGAATGAAGCGTGCGCTTTTCAAGCTTGGCAGGAACTTTCGAGTCGAATCGACAAGTGAGCACTCTCACTTTGTCGTCGACGTCGATGTCCCTGAATGGAGGAAGGAGGAACGAGACTGGACGTTCAAGTTTGAGAAGATGGAGAAGGATGGGGAGAAGGTGAACCCTCCAGATCAGTGGAGGACCACTATCACTGTAACTAAGTTGTTTGAGGAGGTCCAGGAGCAGTTTGGGTTGGAGAACTATATCAGCGCGCTCATCAAAGAACTGAGATACGAGCACCTGCACAATATCGACAGAGGGCTGTCCATCGAGGTAAACGGGAAACTGCTTGATGCGCCGTCCCTTCAAGTGCTTGAGTCTGAGGAAATATCACCGGGGTACTGGGAGCACACCTACTCAGATGACCTGGAGGTGCGGATCATCGCAGGCATCGGCGAACACAACCTGGATGACGGTGGCTGGTACATTTTCGGCAACGACAGGCTCATTCTTGGCCCCGAGCAGACTGCTGTCTCGGGCTGGGGCTGGTCGAGCCCGGTACGTATTCCGAAGTACCACGGTCAGTACGCTAGATTTCGGGGGTTCGCGTTCTTTGGCGCCGATGATGCAAGTCTTCTACCTCTGAACACGGCAAAGACAAACATGGACCTTGATTCACCAAGGTTTAAGGATGTGCGCCGGCGGATGATCAAACTGGCGCGCCCGGCAATCGACTTTTTGAATGATGTGCACCAAGAGCAGGGGCGCTTGAGCAGCGGGGATGCAGATGAAGATCCCTTGAATGAGGCGATTGAGTTGGCAAAGCTTGTACCCATTTCGAGCATTGACCTTTCCCCAGGCTCCTTCACGGCACCGAAGTCACAGCCCACGGCCATACGCGCAACGGGAAGAATCTCCTATAGCAAGCCCTTGGATGAAATCAGGAGAGTTCAGGAGGCCCTTCGGGTTGACACCAAGAAAGCGGCTGGCGAAGGGACCTTCGAATATTATCTGCAGATGGAGGTCGAGGACTGATGAACACCGGCCCCGAGGGGACCCACCACACAAGCTCTGCGAAGGTCCACTACAGGCTGCGCCCCGCGAAGAATATTCAGCGAAAGATGCTGTGCGAGGCTATTCATCGGCTGCATGCCTTTTCACCCATTGATAGTTACAGGTATATTGGGTTCGGGTCATGGTACTTTGGTGACTTTATCCTGTTTCATAGAGTGCTGGGCATCACGGAAATGATCAGTATCGAATGGGACGTGGTCAACAGACTACGCTACGAGTTCAACCGGCCATTTGGGTGCATCAAGCTTGAGTTCGGCGCGAGCGGCGATGTCCTGCCAAAGCTAGAGTTGGAAGGGAAGAAAACCATTCTGTGGCTGGACTATGATTCTCCACTGGACCGCACGATGCTTGAAGACATCTCGTGCTTCTGTGACAGCGCCCCGTCTGGCAGTGTCCTCGTGGTCACAGTGGATGCAGCACCAGTGCGTTCGAACGGGCGACCCAGTTCATTGCCAGAGTCCCGGTACGAGGAGCTGGTGGGAAGAGTGGGTGAAAAGAAGGTACCACCCGATGTCAAGGGAAAAGATCTTCAGGAATGGGGCTATGCCAAGGTCCATGGAAGGATTGTTACGAATGAGATCTCGCAGACGCTGGTCACTAGAAACGGTGGTCTTGACGCCAAAGATAAACTACAATACCGGCAGCTTTTCAACTTCCAGTATGCGGATGGTGCAAAGATGGGGACAGTTGGCGGCGTTCTGTTCCGGGAAGGCGACAAGCCGGGGATCGAGAGGTGTGCTTTCGATGACCTTGACTTTGTGCGCTCAGATGAGATGCCGTACAGGATCGAAGTCCCAAAGCTGACCTACCGGGAACTCCGGTTTCTCAACTCTCATCTTCCAAGCGAACATAACGGAGGGCCACCAGAATCTCCGATCCCAGAGAGAGAGTTTGGGTATTATGCAAGAGTCTACCGCTATTTCCCGGCGTTTGCGGAAGCTGACATCGTTTGATTGGATGACCATGGCAAGTGAGAAACCGCTCAAAGTGATCGACCTGTTCGCCGGGGCAGGTGGCTTTGGCCTCGGGTTCACCCTTGCGGGCCACCAGGTGACCTGTTCGGTGGAGATTGACAAGTGGGCCGCAGACACGCTTGAGGAGAACAACCAGGAGATGAGGGTTGTCCGAGAGGACATTCGGCTCTTCAGGACAGCCGATGAAATCCTTGAGGCAGTTGGCGACATCCCGGATGTCATCATTGGCGGTCCGCCGTGCCAAGGTTACACGATTGCTGGCCCCCCCAAGAAAGATCCCAACGACCCACGCAACAGCCTCTTTCAGGACTTCGCGCGGTGGGTTGAGTGCCTACGGCCAACAGTATTCATCATGGAGAACGTGCCCGGCATTCTCTCCCGAAGGAGTGAGGACGGCAGAAGAGTAATCGATATTATCGTGGAGGCACTCGCGCACCCGGACTATAGGATTGAGTTGTGGAAGCTCAATGCAGCGAACTATGGTGTCCCTCAGATGCGAGAGCGGGTCTTCGTTGTTGGAAATCGCGCCGGTGTGCACACAATGGGAGTCCCGCCCAGGACGCATTACGTCCCAAGCCCACAGGAAGATAATCTGAGAAGGAACATGCTGGAGAACTGCCACGGAATGTCCCCTGCAAACACATTGTGGCACGCCATCTCGGATCTGCCTAAGCTTGAGGCGGGGGAGGGAGAGGAGGAACAGTCGTATTCCACTGAACCCAGGGGGGAGTATCAGCGGTGGGCCAGGGGTGATCACGAGGTGCTGTACAACCACGTTGCCATGAGACACACCGAGCGCCTGGTGAACCGCTTCAAGCATATTGGCTGGAACCAATCTGGGATAGACGTGCCCAAAGATATGAGCGCTAGGAAGAGGAATGGGCAGGGGCAGCTATCAGATGCTCCCTACCGTTCGAACAACCGCCGCATGCACCCCCACAAGCCATCACCGACAATCCCCGCGTCGTTCTATTCAAGCTTCATTCATCCGTTCCAGCACAGAAACCTGACCGCGCGCGAGGCTGCTCGGATTCAATCCTTTCCAGACGAGTACTGTTTCATGGGAAAGAGAACCGTTGTCTCGCGGAAGCTCCTTGAACGGCAAGGTCGTCTCAAGGAGAGACACCTGTCCCAGTACAATCAGATTGGAAATGCGGTCCCCCCTCTTCTGATAAAATCCATTGCAGTGCATATTGTGAAGGTGCTGTCTGCCCGATCCCAAGCAATTGGTGACCAACTGTCGTCAGGATAGCCGGCCGTCCGAGGATGGGACGGCCCCGCGGCCGACGCTTGCAACTCGGGTGACGTTTCTTGACGGAATGACGCAGAAATGAAGCAGCTTGGGTGCCTAGTATTCATTACCGAGGATGAAGGTGCAGAAACGCTCAAGAGGGGATTGGCAACGGCAGTTGCGGATTCAATTGCTGAATTCGGGCTGGAGGTTGAGGTGGTGGGAATCCGGCTCTAGCGATCGCGACCGGGCGGATCGTTGGGCGGACGGGGGTAGCGACCAGGTGACGCAGGTGGGCCGGCCGGCGCTACGCCTCGGTTGTTGAACGGGATTGCGCAAGCGAAGGTGGCACTGAGCAACCGCCTCAACCCCGAACCAGCGCGGCGGGTGAATTCAACGTCAGGCGGCTTTTCGTGGCGCGAGGACAATCAATATGTCAAGAAGCACGATTGAAACTAACGGCACTGCACCTGATTTCGTCTATCGAGCTTTGCATCGGAAACCAATTGGGAGTTCCCAGCCAAATTCTCACTTATGCCACAATAGACATAATGGCATGGCTCGACCGGGACAAGAACCACCCGGATGTTCAGCGAAGTGATTTCATCAAGTGGGTGGATGCCTATCTGTTACCCGGTTCTCAACTATCATGCACGGCTATCGACCTCTACGCGGCTAGGTGCTCGCTCATCCACTCGTATTCAGCAGAATCGAAATTAAGCAGAGAAGGCAAAGCTAGGGAGCTTTTCTATGCATGGCCCCCGGCTGATGAACGGGAGTTGCAGACACTAGTAGACCATTTTGGCGGCCGCGATGCCCAGGCCGTCGGAATCGAGAATCTGCTTGGTGCACTCAAACAGGGGGTTGCGAAATTCATCGCAACCAACCATGACAACTCACTGGTATTGGACAGGGCAAGAAAGTTCTTCACATTTATGCCCGGCTTGAATATTGACCGCCAGACACTGCTGGAGTTGGACGGTTTCTTGAGAGAGCAGGGCATAGAATCCTTCCTCTTCGACGTTGATAGGCATTGCATCGAAGAATGCCAAAAGCTTATCAGGTCACAAGGCGCAAGTAATACGCTGTCCTCGAGAAGACTGGCGCAGCTCCTACTTTCAAAGGTTGACGTTAGCAACGAGAAGAACTACAACCGACTTGTAGGAACCCTCCGCAGAATGTTGATCACTTTAGCCCCCTCACGCCACTTGATTTTGCTAGACAACTACATCTTTGCAGAGAGCATCACAGACAAGCAAGGCTATCTTGGAATGTTCAAGGATATCTTCGGGCCGATTGTCGGTAGCGTCAAGGAAGTCAGATTCGTTACTTTACCCAAGCATGACGATTCGCTGTATCAAGATGTGACACATTTGTTGAAAAGCTTGAACCCCCAGCTTCTTGTAAGCTGTAGTACCACCAGAGATTTTCACGATAGATTCTGGATAGCAGATGAAGCCAGGGGGCTGATCGTAGGAACTTCTCTCAATGGGATAGGTAAAAGATACTCAGTGGTTGACAATTTGAGCGATGAAGATACAAAGGAAATCGTGGATGTATTGAAACGGCATAATTTGCTCTAGATGATCAGGTGAACCGACGTCCCCTCGAGGCGACTGCCCAATGACGGGGTAAATTCGATGCCCGCGCAGTTGTGGGATTTTGGTCAAGAAGGCATCGCTGCAAGCCCGGCGGCGGTTCAGCTACCTGGCTACGCACCTGGCAGGAGATGAATAATGATCACGGTGCGGAAATGTAGCCCAATAGGATCCGAACCTGGAACCGGTCAGTTCCGGGTTGGAATCCTATTCGGTACATCGGCGTCCCGCGCCCTTGCTTGACGGAGATCTGTGGCGGGCGGGCAGTGTGAGGCCTGCCGTACGTCTTTTCGGGGACGGGTCTAGGGGCAGCGATGGCCGAGGTCGGTTGGCTGGCTGACAGCGTGGGGGCAGCGCCCGGCTGATCCTCTCTCTGGCCCTCTCGCGGGTGCGCCGGATGGACCTGCAGAGCAGGATGCCTACTCCCTCCCTACCCTCGCCGCCTGATAATCACTATACCCCCCCAGGTACTCCGTCAGCGCCCCCTCATCCAGCTCCACCACCCGATCCACCACCCGGTCCAAAAAGTACCGATCGTGCGAAATGATCAACATGCTCCCCTCGAACTCGGATAGCGCATCCTCCAACACCTCGGCCGACGGGATATCCAGATTGTTCGTCGGCTCGTCCAGCATCAGGAAATTGGCCTCCGAGAGCATCAACAGCGCCATCTGCAGCCGGCTCCGTTCCCCGCCCGAGAGGTCCGCTACCAGCCCTCGCGCCTGATCATAGCCAAAGAGAAACCGCCCCAGAAACCGCACCGCGTCGCTCTCCGAAAGTTTCGCCGCCTGGCGTACCGTATCGATCAGCGTCCACCCATAATCCAGCGTCTCGTGCTCCTGGGCGTAATGTCCGATCTTGACGCTCGGTCCGATATTGATCCGGCCGCCGCTCGGACTCTCCTGCCCACCTGTGGCGAGCCCACTTGTGGCGAGCCCACCTGTGGCGAGCCCACTTGTGGCGAGCCCACCTGTGGCGAGCCCCCCTGTAGCGAGTCCCGCCGAGCCAAGAACCAGCCGAAAGAGGAGCGACTTGCCCGCCCCGTTGGGCCCCACCATCCCCACCCGCTCCCCCCGCCAGATGAGTAGGTCGAGCCCCGCCAGTATGATTGCTTCGTCGTCGCCGGCCGGTCCGGCCGGGAACACCTTGTCCAGATCGACGATCTCCAACACCTTGTTGCTTCCGCGCCAGCCCGTCAGCTCCAGACCCATCTGCTTGCGCTCCAGCTCCGGCCGGTCGACGCGCTCCATCTTGTCCAGGCGCCTGAGGATGTTCTTCCCGCGCCGGGAGAACTTGACATTGTCGTATATCTTACCCCAGGTCAGCAGCCGCTTGGCCGCTTGCTCCAGCCGCGTGATCTCCTTGCCTTGCGCCTGGTACAGCTCCTGCTGCCGCAGCAGGCGCATCTGCTTTTCAAAGGCAAACTCGGAATAACTGCCCTGGTAACGTGTGAGCCGGGCCGCCCCAACCGGCTCTAGCTCCACAATCTCGTCCACCACTAGGTCGAGCAGGTACCGGTCGTGAGAGACGATAATGACCGCGCCCCCATAGCTCCGGATGAACCGCTCCAGGAACGCCTTGCCATCCAGGTCCAGGTGGTTGTCCGGCTCGTCGAGCAGGAGAAGGTCCGGCTGGATCACCAGCAGCTTGGCCAAACCTACCAGCTTTTTCTGGCCCCCGCTCAGCGCCTCCACCGGAAGCTCCAGATCCGCTTCGGCAAACCCCAGGCTGCGAAGTGTCGAGCGCACGCGCCCCTCATACCCATGACCACCCAGATTGGCGTATTCGTCCAGCAGTCGCGCCTGCCGGTCCAGCGCCCGCGTCAGACCCTTCTCATCGCCATAAACATCCGGGTCGGCCAGCCGTTTCTCGACCTGGGCCAGCTCAGATTCGACCCGCGCCAGTTCAGCGGACGCCGTCAAGGCCTCCTGCCACACGGTGCGCCCCGGCTCGAACTGGGGCTCCTGAGTCAGCCGCCCGATGGACAGCCCTTTGCGGCGGATCGTAAAGCCGGTCTCGCTGTTCAGCTCCCCGGCGATCAGCCGCAGCAATGTACTCTTGCCGCAGCCGTTGGGCCCCACCAGCCCAACCACCCGGTCGTCGTGGATCTCCCACGAGAGTTCTTTGAAAACCGGTTCCGAAACATAGCTGACCGTGACTCGATCCAGGTGGGCAGCAATCATCAGTCAACCTCTCCGCCGGCCTGGACCCCGGTCGTGGAACCCGTAACCCGCCTCGGTGAAAGCCGGAGTCCGGCCGTGCTCGTTCGTAATATTGCAGGGCCGCTCACTCGTACGCTGGCCCCACGACCCGCGACGCCAAACCGGCCGGGTTCTCTAGCGCCGCCTGGCCGGCCGGCGTCAGTTCCAGCGCCACCCCTCCGTGGTCCAATTGGCTGCCGCTCAGCAACCCGGCTTCCACCAGGCGGTCTATCATCTTCTCCAGCGCCGCGTGGGAGCGAAACGCCAGCGCCCGCCATTCGGGAGATGTTTGCCCCCGCTCGCTCGCGCGCGGGCTCCCGCGCAAGATGTGCGTCAGATTAGCCCGCCCCCAGCCCCAGCGCGCATTGCCGGCGCAACGCAGAATCGTTGCCAGTTGTTCCGATTCGCTCGGCATGCTCGAGGGCGTGAGCGAGCCGCCGTCCGGAGAAGAGTCCGGCCGGCAGTTGTCGCACGCATCGCAACTCTCCATCGGCCGCCCGCCCAGGTAGGCGCTAATGTGGCCGTGGCGGCAGTGGCTCGTCGCCGCATAGGCCGCGATCTCGTCCACCCGCTGTACCTGGATGGTGGCATACCGGTCGATCAGCGTTTCCACCCTCGCGGCCGCGTCGGCCGGCGGCGGCAATAGTTCCAGCAACAACTCGCGTCCGGATCCATGATATTCGAGCCGTCCCGCCTCGGCCCAATCAAGCAGTTGGAACTCGATTCCGGTCGGATCCAACCCGCTCGCCCGCGCTGCCGACATCAGATTGAGCTGGAGCGGCTGTCCCGGCCGCAGTCGAGCAGCCGAAACAAATGCAGACCAATCCGCATCGCCCTGCGCCGCATGCGAGCCATCTCCCATGCACACCATGGCCGTGCGCGGCAAATCGTGGTGGCGGCACACCAGGCCCGCTTCCTCCAGCATACTGAGAGCAATCCGCAGCGGCGTCACGTCCGCCCGGAGATCACGCATCAGATCGTCGGTCGCTATCCGGCCTACCGTCGTCCCCTCCCCCATGCGGCGCTTGACGGCCGCATAGACCTGCCGCAGAAACTCGACCGGCAGTGCATCCCGCTTTGCCCGTCCGGTCAGCGTGCCCCGGTCATGAGTGCTGAATATCAACACACAGCGCGCCGGTTTCCCATCTCGGCCCGCCCGCCCCGCCTCCTGATAGTACGCCTCCAATGATGGCGGCAATTGCAGGTGAACGATCAGCCGGATGTCCGCCTTGTCGATCCCCATACCAAAAGCCACGGTGGCGACCATCACCCTCACCCGTCCCCCCATGAAATCGTCCTGTGCCGCGCTCCTCTCCTCCCGGCCGCCCATGCCGGCGTGATAGTAGCCGGCCGATATCCCCTGGTCTCGCAGCAGCGCCGCGATCTCTTCGCACCGGGCGCGAGTCCCGGCGTAAACAATGGCGCTTCCGTCCTCGGACTGGATCAGGGCCAACAAACTGCGCAGCTTCTCATCGGCATTGCGGGCTCGAATCGCCGACAGGTGGAGATTGGGTCGATAGACATCCGCGGACACGACCACCATCTTCCCGTCCGCATCGGCCGCTCCCTCTGACAGATTCTTGAGGACGTCCACGCGGACCCGCGGCGGTGCAGTGGCGGTCATTCCCAATAGCGTTGGGCGTCCCAGCGACTGGTGCGCCTTGGCGATAGCCAGATAATCGGGACGAAAATCACGACCCCACACGCTGACACAGTGGGCCTCGTCAATCACCAGTCGTTTGACCCCCGCCCGGCGCAGCGCATGGAGAAAGGGTGGTTGGCGCAATCTTTCCGGCGCCGCATAGACCAGCCGGTAGCGGCCGTCCGCTACCGCCCCCATGCGCCTCCGCAACTCGCTCCCGTCCAACGTGCTATCGATGTTTGTGGCCCGGCCGCGGATCTTGGCTGGCAACGAATCCACCTGGTCCTTCATCAACGCGATCAGCGGCGAGACGACCAGCGTTGTGCCCTCCTCGTCCAGCAGCGCCGGAAGCTGGTAGCAGAGCGACTTTCCGCCGCCGGTGGGAAGGACCGTCAGCACGTCTTGATCTCGCAGCGTTGCCGCCATCGTCTCTGCCTGCCCCGGCAGCAGGCGCTGAAAGCCAAAGAACGCTTTCACGTCCGCCTCCAACCGCTGGCGTTCCTCTGTGGAAACCGGGACCGTGTCCGGGGTCCACTCTGCCTCCTTCTCTCCCGGCGCGGCTGCGGCCCCTCTCTCCTTTGGGGGCGCGGCCGCGGCGGCCCAGATCTTCAGATCCTCCCCCAGCGCCTCCCTCAACACAGCCAGCTCCGTCTCGTAGCGAGCCGCCAGCGCCGCCGCCATCTCCTCCGCTCGATTCGTCTCCCGGCTGATCCGGTAATAGTCACGCAGGCGGCGCAGAGTATAGCCCGGCAGCGGCCGGTCGTCGGCCGCGCTCCGCTCCAGCCGAACCGCATAACCGCTCGCACTCACCAGATCGCCCCGCGCCTGGTGAACCGACAACATCCCCATAAAATAGGCCCGGCTGTTGGGCCTCAACTCCGCCAGGCGACGGTAGGCATCCACGGCCGCGCCATCATCATTGCGCGCCAGATGCACCTCCCCCAGCAGCCCCCAGAGGGGTATGCTGTCGGGTCTGCTCGCAACCAGCTCTCTGGCAATGCCAAGCGCCCCCTCCGTGTCCCCTGTTTCCAGACGAATCCGTGCCTCCAGTGAACGTGAGGTTTGCGAGGTTCTGCGCTCGTGGCGCGCGTTCATGACCTCCAGGGCTGCGCCGGGCTGGCCCAGACCCAGCAACGCTCGCGCCTTCGCATCGCAAAGCGACACCAATTCGGGATGCAGCGCCATCATCTCTTCCACGCACGCCAGCGCCCTCTCGTACTGCTCCCACCGCAACAGGAAGCTGATCAGGCGGGTGCGTCGCTTGCCGGTGATGTGCCGGGTCGCGACCGGGGTAAGGCCGAGTACTTTCAACGTATCCTGATCCATTCTGTCCCTCCCTGCATCCTGCACGGAACCCAGATGGCCCGCCCGGCTGCCCAAAGGTAGCCCTCGCGGCTCGGCCGGCTGCCGGAGGATAGCCCTCGCGGCTAGCCCGGTGGCGTGGCGTATGTTCCAGCATTGTATCTCGGTTCCCATTCCTTACCACCTCGACCTGGAGGGTGTCGAAAAAAGATCCCGTCCCCTCTGTCAACACCGTCATCCACTACAGCAATTCTCAATGTGGCAGGTTGAAAAAAGCGCGCAGGGGGCGCCTCCGCAGAGCGTCATGCGTCCAGTTCCGCATTTCTCGAATGCCCACGATCCCGCATAAAAGTCGGAGTGTCATTCCAATCCAGCCGCCTGCGGGGCGCACGTAAGTCGGAATGTTATTCCGACCGGCGCTGCTCAACGGCCGGCAGAGACCGTGGCAATTCTCAATGTCGCAGGTTGCGGAACAGAAGCGCGCATGGTGCGCCTCCGCAGAGCGTCATGCGTCACAGTTCCGCATTTCTGGAATGCCCACGATCCCGCCAGATCACGGTGCAAACTGTGAATTGCTGCATCCACTGCCTTGACGTCATAGCGAGCCGCATGCTATAGTACCATCGCCGGTCATCGTCAAGCATCGCCCTGGCAGGGCGCAAACGCCATGACAAAACACTTGATCGCTCGTTCCATCAGCCGGCCGGTACACGACTGGCTATTCGGCCCCGGTGCAGTACCCCCTTCCCTGCGCGTACTGGCGGTTTTCGAGCATGCCTGCGACCTGGTCGCTCCCGATGGGCGGGTGATGGCGCTGGTGACCCCAACAGTAGGCGATGGTCCGTTCAACATCGTGGTGGCTGCAAACGCCGGGATCTTTGCCCCGGTCGAGCCGGACGCGCCGGCCGTACTATACCCGAGTCACCTCCAAATCGGATCGCTCGAGGTGGCGCTCGACCGGGCCACGGTCTGGGAACCCCAGCCGGACTGGCCTGCCCTCCGGGACCGGCGCCCTCTCATCGAGGCTCGGCTGCCCGACCTTTCCCGGATAGCGCTTCAGCTCGCCCCCGCCGGGAGCCTGCTGGCAACTGCCTCTGCCGGGAGGGACGAACCCGGCCAGCTTCCGGCGCAGATCGCCTCCGCCGCCCACCGCGCCGCCCGGGCCCTCCGCGCCGGATGGGACGGCGACCGGGATCAACTTAGAGTGGGAGCCCGCCAACTGGCGGGACTGGGAAGCGGGCTCACCCCGGCCGGTGACGACTTTCTCACCGGCATCATGCTCTGGGCATGGCTGGCTCACCCGAGCCCGTCCTCCTTTTGCCATCTATTGGCTGAAACAGCCG
This sequence comes from Ardenticatenales bacterium, assembly GCA_030667645.1. Lineage (GTDB taxonomy): Bacteria > Chloroflexota > Anaerolineae > Promineifilales > UBA4811 > GLR113. The sequence continues at coordinate 21,617 of DAOUVM010000002.1, forward strand.
CTCCTCGCACTACCACTCTCTCCGCCGCCTGGCTGCGGGCCGCGGCCGAGGGACAATGCAGCGCCCCCTGGCATCGGCTGCTGGCCATGCTGGCGGACGGCGCGGCGTCCGCCCCTGAACTCGAACCCGCCGCCAGGCTGGTGCTGGCTCACGGCGCCACCTCCGGCGCCGACACCCTGGCCGGCTTTCTCTTCCTCGCTTCCCCGCCCGACCCTCCCTCCCCTCCGCAGCCTGTCCCGAATTCCGATTTCTGACAGAAATCGGAATTCTGCTTACCATCACATGACGAATGACAAACCACCTATCACATTTTAAGGCCACATACGGATCCCGAACAGACCAACGGCCGGCCGAGATCAAATTCGTCTCTTCCTCAATTCGCTGTAGTGTTGTGTCATTGACATGGGCAAGATCAACCCCCACCACCATCGTCCATGGCCCGGTGATCAGCGTCTCACCGCCAGGAAAAGTCGCCCAAAGAGAATCACGAATCGCACGAGCCAAACAAGTGGAAATTCGTGAAATTCGTGAAATTGCTGGTATTCGTGTTGAAAAAGCGGTCTCCGTGAGAACTTGGCACAAGCCCTGGTCTCACCGGCAGCATGCTTGCCCGATTGGAACAGTTGTGCTACAATGACGTCACGATCGGCGCCCGCGATCGGCCGCCTCCCCCCACGTGCCCGATCGATAATTGAATCCGAAAAAGAATAAAACAATTATCGGAACCGGGAAACCCAGCCCGCCGAACTTGACCAAAAAAAAGAGCCCGCTCCCTCTACCCAGCAGAGCAGGCTCTCTTCATCCCCGGTGGATTACTGTAAAGCCAGGAATATCTTTTCCGCCGATAGCGGCAGGTCCGAAAACCGAATCCCCAGCGCGTCATAGATGGCATTGGCGATCGCCGGAGCGGTCTGCACCATCACGTGCTCGCCCACACCGCGCGCCCCCCAGGGACCATCCTCCAGCGGCGTCTCTACAATGTCGCCGTGGATCTCTCTCGGGATATCCGCCACCGTCGCAATCCGATAGTCGACCAGATTGTTATTCAGCGGCCGGCCCTTTTCGTCAAACTTGAGCGCCTCGAACGCTGAACTCAACCCGTGCACCGCCCCTCCCTCGATCTGCGTCATGATCAGATCAGGATTGAGCGCCTTGCCCACGTCATAGGCGCTGGCGATCTTGAGGATCTCCAGTTGCCCCGTCTCGGTATCTACCTCCAGGTCCACCGCCTGCGCACCCACCGTATAATGAACCACCGCGCGGGTTCCCTGCCCGGTCTCAAAATCCAGATTGGTCACATAGGTGGGCATGAAATTGCCCGTCCCGATAATCGGCCCACCTTTCCACCCCTCAAAATTCTCATTTGGCAAGCCATAGACCACCAGCCCTTCCAACGGCTGCTCGCGCTCAGACTTGAAAGACATAACCAGGCCGTCCTTGATATCCAGGTCGGCCGGGTCCTCATCCCAATGCTCCGCCACCACCGCCAGAATCTTGTGCCGGGCATCCCCTGCGGCCGCCATGACCGCGTTGCCCACCGACCACGTGATCCGGCTGGCGACCGTCTGCCACTCGTAAGGGCTATACCTTGTGTCCACCGGCGCCGAGATGCGCACCCACTCGTACGGCACTCCCAGCGCCTCGGCCGCCACCTGGGCCAGCACGGTGAATGCTCCCTGGCCCAACTCTTGCGCCCCGATCTCTACGTTGACCGTTCCGTCCTCGTTCAAGCGCACCACGGCCGAACTGCCCGCGTTAGGAGGCATGGCGGGCGCCTTCCACATGATGGCGATCCCCTTCCCGCGTCTCTTGTGGGGGGCGGAAGGCGGCTCTCTCCTGTCCCATTGGATCGCCTCGGTGACCTTGTCGATGCACGCCTCCAGGTTGATCGCCGGCATCTCCATCCCGGTCAGGATGGTCTCGCCCGTCTTGACACAGTTGCGCCGCCGGAACTCGGCCGAGTCCATCCCAATCTTTTCCGCCAACTGGTCGATGATCTGCTCAATGCCCCAATGGATCTCCGGCATGCCAAAGCCGCGCATGGCGCTGCCCACCGGGGTGTTGGTATAAACGCAGTACGAGTCTCCCTTGACGTTGGGAATCAGATAGGGGCCGGTGCACGAATAACCGGCCGCCCGGGCAATGTTGACGCCATACTCGTTAGAGGCGCCGCCGCCAAAGATGTACCGGGTCTCCATCGCCAGCAGATTCCCCTGCGAGTCACAGCCGATCTTGGTGTGCGCTTCCAGGCTCTGTCGCGCGTTGGTGCAGATAAACTCTTCCTCGCGGGTCATACGGAGCTTGACCGGGTGTCCCTTGACCGCCCGTGCCATCGCCACCGCGCACGCCTCCATCGAAACGCCCGCCTTGCCGCCAAATCCGCCGCCAACGTAGGGTGAAATCACCCGCAGGTTTCCGTGTGGAATCCCCATACTCTGAGCGATGAGGTCACGCTGCGCAAACGGTGACTGCGAACAGGTCCACAGAGTCACCTGGCCGGATTGCTCCCACAGAGAGATGGCGACGTGCGGCTCGATCGGCACGTGCTGGATGGGTGGTAGGCGAAAAGTGCCCTCCACAATGATCTCGCACTGGGGCCAGGCTGCCTCCACGTCTCCACGACGCAGCTTGAAATGCTCCGAAATGTTGGTGCCCGGCTTGGGAAAGATAAAGTTGACCACCTCGTATTCGCCCAACTCGGGGTGGATCAGGGGCGCGTCGGGCCGGATCGCCTCCGCCGGGTCAAACACTGCCGGAAGCTCCTCGTATTCCACCTCCACCAATCGGGCCGCTTCCTCGGCGATCTCTTCGCTGGTCGCAATGACTCCTGCCACCGGGTCTCCCACCAGCCGCGCCCGATCGAGGGCAAAGATGTGACGATCCTTGAGATACAGGCCGATGCGGGTGGGCGTGTCTTCTCCCGTCACCACTGCCTTGACACCGCGAACCGCCAGCGCCTTGCTCGCATCGATCGATCTGATCAACGCGTGCGCATGGGGACTACGAACCAACCGGCCATAGTACAGCCCGGGTCCCCGCGCCGCAAGCAAGTCGTCGGCATAGGTGGCAGCGCCGGTTACCTTGTCGTGCGCATCTATGCGCCGAACGCTCCTACCAATGGTCCCCCCGATTCGCTGGGATGCTGCCGCAGTGGCGTGGGTCATCTGGCGCCTCCTTTTCCCGATGCGGATGCGGACGATCCGGCCGCATCCCGGATCGCATCGACGATCCTCACATAGCCGGTGCACCGGCACAAGTTGCCCAGCACGGCCTCCTCGATCTCATCCTCGGTAGGCTTGGGATGCCGCTGCAGCAACGCGTGAGCCGAAGTCAGCATGCCCGGTGTGCAAAAGCCGCATTGGACCGCATTGAGTTCGATGAACGACTCCTGCAGAGGAGCCAATTCATCCCCCTCGGCCAGTCCCTCCACCGTGATGACCTGGTGACCGTCGGACTCTACTGCCAGCACCATGCACGCGTTGACCGGCTCGCCGTCCAGCAGCACCGTGCACGCCCCACACTCACCGGCCTCACAGCCGTTCTTGGTGCCGGTCAGGCCCAGCTCCTCACGCAGCATCTGCAGCAGCGTCATGTTCGACCGGACTGCGAGGTACTCGGCCGCGCCGTTGATGGTGACTGTGATCGTGTGCATGCTCATGCTCCTTTGCCGGGCGCCAACTCGGCCCAAACGTCCCGCAGCGCTCGAATCGTGAGGGCGCGGACCATCATTTTCTGGTAGGTGGCCCCTGCCCGGACGTCAGTGATGGGTGTTGCCACCCCCATCGCTTCTTCGGCCGCCGCGGCAAATGTCTCTTCACTCGGTGTGTTGGCTGCCAGTATCTCCTCGGCCGCTGGCGCCCTCAAGGGAATCGGCGCCACCGATCCCAGAGCGATGCGAAAGCGATATCCGGAAGCTGCTGCAGGGTCAGGGTAGCCCAAAACCGCCACACCGACGATGGACAGATCGCCCAGCCGGCTGCGGCCGAGCTTGAGGTAGCGGCCAACTGCGCCGGCCGGCGGCGCCGGCAAGCGGATCGCCGCCAGGAATTCGCCGGGCTCGATCGCCGTCTGGCCCGGGCCGGTGACAAAGTCGGCCGCCGGCGCATTTCGCTCCGCGCCCTTTGCTTGGAGAACCATAACCCCTTCCAACACCATCACCGCCGGCGAGGTATCGGCGCATGGAGAGGCATTGCACACATTGCCGCCAATCGTCGCCCGATTGCGCAACTGGTACGAGGCGACCGAGTGGGCTGCCTGCGCCAGGATGGGATAATGGGCCTGCACGTCGCGGTGCCGGACTAGCTGGTTCATAGTGACCGCTGCGCCGATGTTCAATCCCAGTCTCTCATCGTAGGATAGATCGCGCATTCCGGGCACATGTTTGACGTCCACAATGGTCTCCGGCTCGCAGACCCCTTCGCGCATCTGCGGAAAGAGGTCAGTGCCGCCCATCATCAGCCGCGCACCGCTCTGCTGCATGAGACTGTGAACCTCGGCCGCATTGGCCGCTTGCACGTACTCAAAACTCGGAAGACCAGGTCTTGCCAACATACCGGCCACCTCCTCCACATGCGCCTGCCGGTCATTGGCCCACTCGGCAAGCGAAAGAACAGAGAGCGCAGAGATGGGGAACTCTGCGCCCTCTGACAGAACGGAACTCTGGAAACCTACTGATCAGTCCCCATCTTGGGCGGCTCGAAGATCAGAAAGATCGCATTCAGCAGGATTCCCACCACCGCCCCGGTGGCGATGGCCGGCAGCCCGTTGGGAAAGATCTCGCCCACGGTAATGGGCAAGAATCCGCCTGGGTAGCCAATATTGCCGCCGATGCCGATGATCATGATCGTGGCGCCGACCGCTAGGGTGCGGGGCTCGAACAGGTTGACCTTATTCTCCACCATCAAGGCAATACCCTGCATGCCAATCACGCCAAAGAGGTAGATCGCCAGGCCGCCGCTGACGGCGAGGGGCACCGTCGATACCAGTGCCTCCAGCTTGCCGATAAAGCCCAGCAGGATCGAAAAGACGCCGGCCGCGACCAGCACCGGTCCCGAGTAGTTGCGGGTGATCGCCATCAGCGAGTTGTTCTCGCCATAGTTTGTGCCGGCCGTTGAGCCGAACATGCCGTTGATAAAGTCACCGATACCGTCCAGGACCAGGTTAAAGCCAATGTGCTCATCGAGGTGATACTTTTCCTTGCCGGTCTCCTCGGCAAAGCGGTCCACGTACAGGCTGATCTGGTAGAGGTGAGCGGTGGATTCGGGGATGGTGGCTATAGCCATGATAGAGATGCTAAAGATCGCCGTCACGACCATGGATCCGGTAAAGCTGGGGAGAGTGATGTGGGGAGCGACGAACCAACTGGCTGATCCCACCGGGTCAAAATTGACCAGACCGAACGGGAGAGCGATGAGGTACCCCACAATGGCGCCCAGCAGGATCGGCAACATGCCGATGAATCCCTTGCCCTGCAGGTAGACCGAGAAGAGAATGGTAACCACCAGGGTGATGGCGGCAACCGTCCAGTTGGCCTCGGCCATACCCAAAGCCGCAAACCCCAGGCCGATCCCGATCACACACGCCACCGAGCCGGTGACTACCGGCGGGAGCACCTTGTCAACGGCTTCTTTCCCCACCTTCATGATGATGTAACCCACACCGATGTTGATCAAGCCGGTGACCAGGATGCCGGCCTGCATGGTGCTGATCAGGCTATCCGAGGCCGGAACGCCCCACTCGGCATTGGTAATAGCCAGGTAGGCGGTCAGGTAGCTAAAGCTTGAACCGTAAAAGAGGGGGATGAACTTGCCAATGCGCCACTTGGACAAGATCAGGGCCACCACGGTGGCTAGACCGGCAATGGACAGCACGGTGGATACGTGGAACCCGGTGAACAGGGCGCAGAACACGGTGGCCGGGAACATGGTCAGCACGTGCTGAAGGCCCAGCAGGATCAATTGTCCCCAGGGGGGTCTATCGTTGGGTAGATAACCCATTAGCTTGGTGTCTTTGGTGCTAGCAGTCATCTGAAACTCTCTCCTTAAACATGGGATAGATGGCTGTTCCCTTCTGATCGACGTTCCGGGCCACCCAACGCACAGACGTCTGCCCATAGGCTATGAGGGAGCAGCTACAGTCAAAGAATATAATAAAGCTGACTGTTTGCGATCGGTTTTCCTCCTTTTCCGGCGCCGGGCCAGAGTCATCCAAAACAACACCTGCAACACGGCTTTCGCTGCTCGGTCAGTTTGCTGTCGGTTGCCTCACCTCCTTTTGCCGCACCGGGTCACCGGGCGACGGCAGTTGTGCCTTCACGCCGCCCATACCAGTGCCCTCCTAGTCAGAGCTGGACATCCGGCCGAGCCAGAAACCGATCACCATGCCGACGATGGCGACGGCCGCAGCCATCCATGCGGTTCGATACTCGGGCGCAA
>DAOUVM010000038.1 GCA_030667645.1 Ardenticatenales bacterium
GTGCCGCCATCTGCCCCGAGTATGATCTCCCTGTGGGGCTCGCTGGCGATGACTCCCACGCGTCCGACGCGGCGATTCAAGTGCAGCAGCATCGCATCGGCGAATTCGGCCAGGCGGATTGCTCGAGGCTGTCTGGGGAATGGTTCCTCGGCCGGATGCACGAGGTTCTTCCGCGTCGTCTCGCGGGCGATCACCTTTGCCGCCAGACCAAGATCGTATATTAGAGAGGTGAGCGTGCCGGTGGCATCGGGATGACCGCTCTGCTCCGTCAGGATGTGCCGCTCAAGTGTCATGGTGATGGGCATTTCACTTTTTTCCTTTCCAAAGTCCGTGAGCGCAGGGCGCAGAGTTGCCTCTTCCAGCTCTGTCTATCGGCCCCATGGCAAGCGGAAGAATCCGCTTCTGGTGGCTTGTCGATCTCGGCCGCGCCCGGTCATCCATAGTGCTTGTTCAGAAACAACTTTGTCCTTTGTGACTGCTCTGCCTGTGAATCACCATTCAACACGGGAAGTTATTCCTCAACAAGTGCATAGTATAGGAGAGTGTCGAAAAAGCGACAAGATGACCCTCCTACCCGTGGTGATCCCTGTTTCAACACCCTCAGTATAGCCCCTTTGCTTGATGTGGCCAACTGGGATACACTGATCTCTTGAGACAATGAGTGCTGCTGGCACGAACGACCTGGTCGGTTCGGGAGTCGGGTCGAAAACTGACTTGCACTCTTCTTCTCCCACTCGCGTCCGTCGATCTCGGCGTTCCTCCCGAGAGAGCGAGTTCGGGTCCGAGTCTCATGATGCGCTGTGGCGGGGCCGCGGAGTGGACTCGGCCGGCCAGGGGCCCGGCGAAGCCGCAAGGAGGAACGAGCGCAGGCTCGTTTCTTGCGAATGGCATCAATGGATGCAACAGAACCTCGGAATCATCGCGGATGGTAGAGTCTGGCGTGACGCGCACAGGGCAGAGGCCGATTGGCCGTTCATTTGTCGACCGGCGATATGATTGACGTCAAGACGTTTGGTTTCCTGCTCTCCCCCGCCGGACAAGAACTGCTGATGCAGGCGGGCGCGCTCCAGCCGGCCGAGGAGAGCCTGCTCGCGCATTTGACCCATCTTCGCAAACGCTACCCGCCGGAGCAGGCGTCGGCGGCACTGAAGCTTGTTCTGTTGCGGGCTCGAGCGGTGACCAAGTTCACCCGGGCGGAAGCGATGTACTTTACCCGGCCTGGTCTGGAACAGGCTTCGGGCGAGAGCATCGCCCGGTATCGGGCCGGCCGGTACCAGGCGATCGGGGCGCGGCGCGTGGCCGACCTGGGTTGCGGAATCGGGGGGGATTCGCTGGCGCTGGCGGCCGGGCTGGAAGTGATGGGGGTGGATCAGGATCCACTGCGGCTGGCGATGGCAAGGGAGAACTGTCGAATCTATGGCCGCAAAGCGCGTTTCCACCCGGTCTTGGCCAACCTGCGCGAGTGGCTTCCGGTTGGGGTTGACGCGCTGTTCTTCGATCCCGGCCGGCGAACGGCTGATGGGCGACGCATCCATTCTGTCCTTGGCTACCGGCCGCCACTCGGGATAATCGAGCGCTGGCTGCCGCGTACCCCGCACCTGGGGGTCAAGATCAGCCCCGGGGTTGACTATGCGGAACTGCCGCCTGGCGCCGAGGTGGAGTTCATCTCGGAAAGGCGGACAGTCAAAGAGGGGATTCTCTGGTTTGGCGATCTCCAAAGTGGGGCAAATCGCCGGGCGACGCTGCTTCCGGGGCAGGAGACCATGACCGACCTGGACCCCGCTCCGTCGCCGGTGGCTGTCACCCTGCCGGGCCCCTTCCTGTATGAACCGGATGGTGCGGTCATCCGCGCGCATCTGGTGGAGCAGCTTGCCGGCCGGCTGAGCGCCACCAAGTTGGACCCGGACATTGCCTATCTGACGGCCTGCGAGTACACGCCCACCCCCTTTGCCCGCGCGTATGCCATCGAAGAGCATCTACCCTTCAACCTGAAGAAACTGCGCGCCCGGCTGCGGGCGTTGGATGTTGGCCGGGTAGTGGTAAAAAAGCGGGGTTCCCCGCTGGACCCGGCCGACCTGATCAGGCGGCTCAGACTGCGCGGCGCCGGCGAGCGCACCCTGTTCCTGACCCACCTCGATGGCCGGCCGGCCGTGCTGATCGGCCGGCCGCTTGCTCCGGCGATCCCTCGGTGACATCTGCTGCCATCTTCCGTGTGATGTGTTTCGACGAGCGCCAGGGTCTGAGGAGACCGAGTGCTGGCTCGGAGAGCGAGGAGAGCTCAAGCCGGCGGCAGAGATCAAGCCAGGAAACCCGGCCGGTTGAGTGGCTACCCTCGCCCCAGCTCTGCACGCGGTACGGTGGGTGCTCGTTTGGTCCGGCCGCCACCGGCCTGTCCGGGGAGATGGATCGGCGCGACGACCACGTGGGAGAGAACCCGGACTTGCCACCGCCCCAGTTTAATGGGAGAATCCGGCACTGACTCGTGGGGAAACACGGATCCGCTTCCACTGGCCTCGATCAGGACTGGCCTGTGAGTGAGCGTCGTGTTGCACCGCTTTCCGTGGATTTCGATTGCAGGAGTGAGAATGACGCACCAGCGGCAGCTACTGGCAAAGATAGAAGACAAGAGCGCTCACATTGCCATCATCGGCATGGGGTACGTTGGCCTCCCGCTGGCAGTTGAATTCGCCCGGGTCGGGTTCCGAGTCACCGGCATCGACGTGAGCCCGGAAAAGATGGCGCTGCTCAACGCTGGAAACAGCTACATTCCGGACGTGCCGGCCGAGATCCTTGCGCTATTGGTTTCCGATGGGCGGTTGACCGGGACAACAGATAACGCGGTGCTCGCCACCGCCGACGCCATCAGCATCTGTGTTCCGACCCCGTTGAGCAAGAGCAAGAACCCGGACATCTCGTACATTGTTGCTGCGAGCGATGAGGTCAGCCGGTATGCCCACCCTGGCATGCTGGTCGTGCTAGAGAGCACCACCTATCCGGGCACTACCGAGGAGGTCATCCTTCCTCGAATCACGGCCAATGGACTGGAGGTGGGTACCGAGTTCTTTCTCGCGTTCTCTCCCGAGCGCGTGGACCCGGGCAACGATGTGTGGCAGACGCGCAACATCCCCAAGGTGATGGGCGGGGTTACTCCGGCCTGCCTTGAGGTGGCGACCGCGCTCTACCGGCATGCGGTCGATACGTTAGTGCCCGTTTCTTCCACCCAGGCGGCCGAGATGGTCAAGCTGCTGGAAAACACTTTCCGCGCGGTCAATATCGCCATGGTCAATGAGATGGTGATCATGTGTGACAAGCTGGGGGTGAACGTGTGGGATGTGATCGAGGCGGCCGCCACCAAGCCGTTCGGATACATGCCCTTTTACCCTGGCCCCGGCGTCGGCGGGCATTGCATCCCACTTGATCCCCACTATCTCTCCTGGAAGCTCAAGACGCTCAACTATAATGCCCGGTTCATCGAGTTGGCCGGCGAGATCAACAGCCACATGCCGGACTATGTGGTTGGAAAGGTGGTGGATGGGCTGAACGATGACGCCAAGCCGGTCCGCGGATCGAAAGTATTGGTGTTGGGGGTGACCTACAAGCCCGACATTGATGATGTGCGCGAGAGTCCCGCGTTGGACGTCATCCAGCAGTTGCTGGAAAAAGGAGCGCGGGTGAGCTATCATGACCCCTTTGTCCCCACGTTGGCCCAGGAGGGGATGGATCTGGCCTCGGAGGATCTGGATCAGGCGCTGCCGGCCGCCGATTGTGTTGTGGTGATCGCTGACCACAGTAGCTATGATTGGTCCCAGATCGCCCAGGAGGCCAGACTCATCGTCGACACTCGCCACGCTCTGAAAGACATCACCGGCCCGGCCCGGATAGTTGGCCTTTAGAGAGCCGCCGGCCGCTGACCGGTGAGCGATCACTCTTGGTCGCTGGGTGGTGAGCGCCCTCCACTGATGCGGCAGTTCTGATCGTGGTTCGGCTCGCTTTGGCAAATCCCTCTCCCATGCTACAATCGTCGGCCGAAATGCCAAACCACAAGGAGAGCGTTATTGCATGCCTGCGACCTGGTTTTTTTGGCTGCAGCGGTCCGCGCCGATAGTGACGGCGGCATTGGTGCTGCGCCTGTGAGTGGCTGTATTCCTCCCGCCGCCGGATGCTCTGGGGCCAGCTTGAGCGGCCGTAGATCGCGTGTGGCCGCCGCGAGCCGCGCCATGGGCTCTGGATCTGCGCCAGTACCGGGCGGTGGTTCGACCAATTGCCCGGATACTGATCTCGGACCCGTCCTTCGGACGGTAGGAGCCTGGCAGGATATACTGGAGGCACAATGAAGGGATGTGTCAGGCACTGGTGCTCAATGGCTACCGATTGGCAAGTCGTCCTCGTGGCCCCGCTGATAGCCGTGCTGTTATTCCCGGAGCGTGTGCCACCGTACGTCATGGCCCTTGCCCTGATCGGTTTGCCAGGATTGTGGATGGTGTCCTGGTTGGGTAGGGGCGCCATCATCCCGCGCACCCCACTTGATTTCCCGTGGCTCATAGTGTTGGGCGCCCTGGCCATCAGCGTGTGGGCCTCGGCCGTGCCGGAACAGACGCTCCCCCAGGTCTACAAGATCCTCATTTCGATCGGATTGTACTATGCGGTCGTGAACTCGGTGCGTAACGAGCGCAAGCTTGGCTGGGCAGCCGGAGCGCTGCTGGGAGGGACGTTTGTCATCGCCGGGTTTAGTCTTGTGGGGATGGCGGTAGTGAGCAGCAAGCTGATGTTCTTGCCGGAGGGATTGAGGACACAGATACCCCGGCTGATCACGCCCTTTTGGAACCCAAAAGGTTTCCATTCCAACATCGTAGGAGGCACACTGGCAGTCATGGTGCCGGTCACGCTTGCGTATGCTTGGGGGACGCAGGGTTGGAGAAGGGCGCCGTTGCTGCTGCTACTTGCTCTTGAGGGCGGTGTGCTAGTGTGGACCCAGTCTCGTGGTGGAATCATCGGGTTTTCGGTTGGCGTGGCGATCATTGCTGTGGCGCGGGATCGGCGATGGGGGTACGTGCTGCTGATCCTGGGGGGCGCCGCCACTGTTGGCACGCTGGTCTATGGCCCCGGCAATGTGCTGGATATTCTCGTCAGCGGAGTGACCAATCCGATTGCCTCTGCTCAGGGACGGCTGGAACTCTGGTCCCGCGCGCTGTACATGATCGCTGATTTCCCCTTTTCTGGCATTGGAATGGGTATGTTCTCGCGAATTGTTCCCGTGCTCTACCCGCTGTTCCTGATTGGACCAGACGCCGTTGTGGAGCACCCTCACAATCTTTTTTTGCAGACTGCAGTGGATTATGGGTTGCCGGCATTCATCGCCTGGCTGGCCCAGATGGGACTCTTGTTGTCCCTTGCCGTTGGTGCAGTGCGCCAAACCCGTGGTGGGCGCTGGTGGCCGTTGGCGGCCGGCTTGCTCGGGGGCCTGGGCGCCTACCTGGTCCATGGCCTGACTGATAGCTTTACATACTATGCCAAGGGGCATACCCTGGTGTGGGGTTTTCTCTCCTTGATTGTGGCCTTGTCGCTAGTGCTGAGGAGCACGGCCGAGAGAAACGGTTCGCACGGGCAGGAGGGGTGATGCGCTACTTCTCGACCGGATTTCGAGCTTTTCTGGAACGCAGTGGTCCGATAATCCTGGTTGCGTTGATGGTTCGACTTGCGGTCGCCGTCATGATGCCGCTTCCTGAGGATTTTGCCGCTCTGACGGATAGCGGGCTGACCGCGCTCAACCTGGCAACCGGCCACGGATACACCCATGACTTTTACGGCCGCCGGCCGGATGTCCCATTGCAGGCCTACATGCCCCCTCTACATGTCGCCTATGTGTACGTCAGCCTCCTGTCTCCCAATCCCCGCCTGGCCCACAGCCTGCAGCAGGTTCTCGCCGGTGTTCTGGCGGTGTGGTGTGTTCATCGCCTGGCGCGGGCGATTGGCGGCAGATTCCTGGGGGGGGTGGCCGGATGGGCAATGGCGCTCTACCCCACCTACGTGCTCATGACGTCGATACCCGAGTCCGTCGTTCTATTTGTGGCATGTATGGCGGCTCTGCTTCTGCTCGCCTGGCGAATGCGCCAGGAACCAACTCCGGGCCGCGCGGTTCTGACGGGCCTGGCGCTGGGCCTGATGACACTGGGTCGCCCCCAGGCACTGTTGCTGCTGCCGGTGTTGGTTCTCTGGTTGACGATGGGCCGATTTCGGTGGCCCGCCCTCTGGCGCAACGCGGGCTTGCTGTGCCTGGCGGCTGGGCTGGTAGTTGTGCCATGGGTTGTGCGCAATTGGTTGGTATTGCAGACTCCCGTCCTTGTGTCAACGAATGGAGGCCGGACGATCTGGTTGGGAAACAATCCTTTCACCACCGGCTCGGGTGGTGCTGTCTACGCCGATCTGCTGGCTGACTATCAGGGGACAGAGAGAGACCCGAACGGGCCCCGAATCATCGAGTTTCCGGGCCCGTATCCTCTGCCGCACGAGTTGGATGGCCGTGTCGAATCTCTGTCCGAGACGGAACTCGACCGGTCGATGTACCGGGCAGCCTGGGATTATGTGCGGCGCCATCCGGGAGAGTGGCTGAAGCTGGAGGCGCGCAAGATCGTGAGTTTTTGGTGGTTCCGTCCGAACGTGGGCTCTAATCCAAACTATGCCTCCCAATGGAAGGCCGTATACCGCTTTGTCTACGCAGGGGTCCTGATCCTGGCCCTGCTGGGCCTACTAGTATCCAGGCGCCGCTGGCGACGGTATCTGATGCTGTACTCTGTCCTGATCGTGTATGGAGGGGTTTGCCTGGTTTTCCATGTGCTGACCCGCTTTAGATGGGAGGTTGAGTTCATCCTTTTGATCTTTATGGCGCTGGCTGTCACCTCGCTATGGACCCGACGGCCGGGCGGCAAGGTGGGAAGGTGAGTTGGTCTGCTCGCATCGCGTGGCTGCTGGCCTTCGCTGGCAGCTTGATGATCGCAGCGGGCCTGCTGTTGTTAACCTTGTCGAAACCGAACCGGCCTCAGGTCGCGGTTCCCACCACGGTGGAGCGTTTGATCCCTTCGCGAACTCGGCCGGTTCCGTCGGGATCTGGACCTGCGACGCCTCGGCCCGAGCCCGAGACCGGGCAGACCCAGGCGATCCGGCCGAGTCAAACCGCCACGATCCGGCCGACCCGGACCGCCACAACCCAGCCGAGTCTCACAGCCACAGCGCGCCCGAGCCGGACACCGACATCAGTTGAACCGTCGGCCACCCATAGTGATCTGACCACACTCTCCTCCGGCGACTCGCGGGAGCCAATCGGTGGTGTTCCTTTTCCGATCCTGTCTGAGCATTCGGACAACCAGTGGCGGTTTGGCGTTGCTGCCTATACGACTATACCGATGTTTGGGTTTGGCGCCGGAGCTCTGAACGCCGGCTGGTATATGGCGGGGCAGCTTGGGGCAGATGTACCGCCTGGCGCCGAACTGGCTTATAATCTCCACGTGCGAGGTGCGACTCTGGCGGGTGATGAGGACCTGTTGTTGGCCCGCATCGCTGCACGACCGGGCACTCTCTGGCAATTGGGCAACGAGCCGGATGTTATCTGGCAAGCCAACTGCACGCCGGAAGAGTACGCTCAGGTCTATCACGAGCTATTTACTCTCATCAAGCAGGCGGATCCGACGGCGAGGGTAGCTATTGGAGCGATCTCCCAGCCAACGCCGCTCCGACTAGAGTACCTTGATCTAATCTTGGCGGCATATCTGGAGCGCTATGGTGAGCCAATGCCGATTGAGATCTGGACTATCCATAACGCCATACTGCGGGAGGAGCGGGGGGGATGGGGGGTGGACATACCACCCGGGATTGCTGTCGATCACGGCCGCCTATACGCCGTCGAGGATAGTAACGACCAGGACATCTTTCGCCGGCACCTTGTCGAGTTCCGCGCTTGGATGCGGGATCGAGGTTTTCAGGATCGGCCGCTTCTCGTCACCGAGTTCGGCATCCTGATGCCGCCTGATTATGGGTTCCTACCCCAGCAGGTGAAAGCATTTCTGGAAGGGACCTTTGACATCATGCTGACGGCCACCGACGAGGAAATCGGCTATCCGGCCGATGACTACCGTTTGGTCCAGCGGTGGGCCTGGTGGAGCCACTCCTCGCGTCAATACCCGTCCGGAAACCTGTTCGACCCGGACACCAAGGAAATCACGCTGCTGGGCTGGGCATTTGCCGACTATGCCGCCACCCATTGATGGGAGCCGAGGACGCCTGCTTCCGTGCTCCACTCAACTGTCACCATGTCCCGGCGCCCGCAGCCAGCGTAGGTTTCCGGCCACAAAGCCTAGCCCCAACGCCCATGCCCGAATAAATAGCAAGAGCGGGGACAAGAAGGCAACCGGCCGATCCTTTTGCCAGGCCTTGCGGACAAAAGGAAGCGTGGCGAGCCCCAGCGCGACCCAGCAACTGAGCCCCAACCCAGCCAGGCGAGCCCGCCGCAGTACCACCCCCCCCGCCAGGAGAATCCCGCCTGCCCCGGCAAGCCCGATCTGCGCCTTTAGCACCTGGGGAGTGTGGGAGTCATGAATCATCTTTCCGGGGTGGTCCCGGGTCACCCGAGCCTTCCAATAGCCGATTGCACACTTCTTTCGTGCATACCGGACAAGGTTGTCGGCATGATGGTGGTATACAACGGCGCCACGTACGAAAACAAGGCGGTGTCCGCGCCGGGCCAGCCGGAAGGATAGCTCCTGGTCCTCCACGTAGGCTATGGATTCGTCAAACCCGTCGACGGACAAGAGTACCTCGCGCCGGTAGCCGGCCGAGTAGGTGTCCACAAAATCGATCTGCTCCAGACCCAACATCCGATCGTACCGATCCTCGTACTCTAGCTGGACAAAACGAGCCACCAGCTCCGTCTGCGAGGTTCGGTAGACCCCCTTGACTCCAGCCACCGATGGGTCGGCAAAAGGAGCGGACATTCGCTCGACCCAGTCGGGAGCAGGGGCGCAGTCCGCGTCAGTGAAAAGCAGCAGGTCCCCCCGGGATGCGCGGGTGCCGGTGTTGCGGGCTGCTGCCGCACCTGCATTGACTTGCTGGATTATTGTCACCCCATGGCCGCCCGCCATCTCGGCCGTGCTATCGGCCGAGCCATCATCAACGACAATGATCTCATCCGGCGGGCGGGTCTGCCGTTGGAGGGAAGAGATGCAGAGCCCTATGGTGTGCTCTGCATTGTAGGCAGGAATGATGACCGACAGCATCACACGCCTCTGGCGCCTCGCTCCCTTGCACGCCATGCATAATACAAACCCAGCGTAATGGGCGGCAAGAACACCACTGCGTGTAGCGCGAGCCCCACGGCCAACGCTGTTTCCTGATCCACGCGATACAGGCCTAAAGTCACGATGCACAACCCCTCGAATACCCCCACGCGGCCTGGCACTGAAGGTACGGCGACTCCTGCCTGCAATACGACCAGCAACAGCAGAGAAGCTGAAAGGGGCAGCGATAGGCCCATCGCCCGCAAGATCGTGTGGTTGGTCAGCGCACCCATGCCCCAGGTAGCTGCTGTCCAGACCGCTGCCCACAGCCACACATGCGGCCGGCGTAATCCGTCGAGTCCATCGAGCAGACGATTAATGATTCCGTGTAGGTGTGCGCCAACTCTGCTGGGTAGACGACGTCCCAATCGTGCCACAAAGAGGACGGTGGGCCGTTGGTACCGCAGGGCCATCCAGGTCCCGATCAGGGCCAGGGCAGCGAACACGGCTAGCCACCGGGTCGTCGAGGAGAGCCAAACTGGGAGCGCACCAAAGCCCGAGAGCACCGCCACCACGGACAAGAGCGCCCACATGTCCCATAACTTCTCCAGCGCAACCGTGCCGAGGACCCAGGCCTTGCTTTTTCCTTCGGTTTGCCCTAGCAGGTAGGCCCGCGCAAGATCGCCTGCGCGGGCGGGCGCAAAATAGTTCAGCAATTGCCCAACCAGCATTGCGGCCAACAGGCTGCTCGGGCGAATCCGACGAGGGCGGAGCAACATGGCCCAGCGAGCCAGTCGGGTCGCGATCGTCGCCAGGACAGTGGCCACCCCGAGCCCGACCCAGAGCCAATTCGCGCTGGCAAGGGCGTTGATCACCGCGGCCCAGTCTACAGAAAAGACAGCCCAAATCAGACAGCCCAGGCTGATCAGGATTCCGAGCCACAAGCTCCACGATCGGCGAGGGGTTCCTTTTTCTGGCGCTGCTCTATGCTCTGCTGTCACCGACGCCGGTGCCTCCGACGAACCTGGACAAGCTGTCCCACCCCTGGTCGGCGGAGCGCCGGGCGATTCTGATCCTGCGAACCACGAACTGGGATACCAAAGCTGAATGCGGGGATTATAGCCCGCCCGCCAGTCCGTGTCCAGCGTTGTGAGCGCACACAGTCCTCTGTTCCGTCAGTTCATTTGCCCTGTCATATCATTGATCCGCTGGAGCACCCGGTCGGATCAGGGCCATGTGATGAGCAGTGGGAAGAGCCTGGATTCCCGACGGGTCTGCCCGAAGATGGTACAATTGGCTCAGCCTTCCTGGATCCGAGGGACTGAGTAGCAGCGCTCGAGATTTCCGCAGACATTGGAGTGACCAGATGCAGCTTACCCCCAAGACCGAGCTAGAGTCGAGGATACGCACACTCCAGGACTGCCTGGTAGTGGCCGGCCTGGACGGCGCGCTCATCCTGCAGAATGCGGACCTGTTCTATTTCAGCGGGACCATCCAGCGATCCCACCTTTACGTTCCGGCCGATCCCACTCTGCGGCCGCTGCTGATGACCCGCAAGAGCTTCTCCCGGGCCCGGCGCGAATCCCGGCTGGACGAGAGCAGGATCGTTCCCCTCAACAGCCCGCGCCAACTGCTGGAGTTGATGGGCGAGCACGGTCTGCCTGCACCGCGCCGGATTGGGATGGAGCTGGACGTGCTGCCGGTCAACGCTTTCTGCTATTATGAGCGCATACTCGGTAACGTTGAACTGATCGACTGCTCGCCGATGATACATCGTTTGCGCGCGATCAAGTCGGCCTATGAGCTGAATCTCTTGCGCCGGGCGGCGCTGGCGTCCCAGGCGATATACCTTGCCATCCCAGAGTTGTTGCGCGAAGGAATGACCGAACTGGAGTTGGCCAGCCAGCTAGAAGGGATCGCCCGACGAGCCGGGCACCAGGGGATCATTCGCATGCGCAGTTGGAACAATGAGATAGCTTACGGCCACCTGATGGCGGGAGCCAGCGCGGCCGTCCCCAGCTACATGGACTCA
>DAOUVM010000252.1 GCA_030667645.1 Ardenticatenales bacterium
GACCGGCTCGAATCCGTAATCCTCCAGACCGTTGCCTTTCCAGAACTCGTCCAGATCACGATAACCGGCCCGCTCATACTCGTAGGCTTGAAGCAGCATTTCCAGCTTGTCGGCGATGCGAGCGAGTTTGGCTTCCTGCGTTCGGCCGGCCTCGAACTCTTCCCACAAGGCACGCCACTCGTCCAACTGCTGGCCCAAAGGCAGCAGCCGAGCCCACGCCTCACGCTCGGCCTGCTGCTTGACTTTGCGGCCGATGACTTGGAGGGCCTTTGGCGGCAGGTCGGTCACGATGCTCTCCGGGAGTTCATGCACGACGGCCATTCGCAGCAATTTGTCCCGATCCACACCCTCGACCAACTCCCCCAGCTGCATGGCAACCAGCACGACCCGGAAGCTATGGTCGGCTACACTCTCGCAATCCTTGACCCCCACCAAGCGCCAGCCAGTCCGAGGCAGGTTTTTCAGCGCCCCGGCCGCTAGCAGGAAATCCACCACTTTTCTCATGCGCAGGCTCCTCCCATCTCACGGTATGATAGATCAGATGAGCACCATCGTCAACATGACATAGGAGAGTGTAGAAAAAACAAGCGCGGCACGGTCCCCTCTGTAGTTCCGCTGCTGCACCAGGAAAGCTGGCAGGGCACGAGCACATGTGCAGCCATCCCGACTCGTCCGGAGCCGATCCTGGCAGAACACATCCATCTCCCAATAAAGGCCGGGACACGATATCAAGAAGCCCAGGCTGATCTAGCCTGGGCTTTGCTTTCGGCGTGGACCCCCCTCCGTGCCGGCTAGACTACCCCCTCAATCCCTGCCGCCGTCACCGATCGCGCCTGGCCGCTTTGCAGCAGGGTCATCCCCTTCCTGATTCTGACCCACTTGCCGCCTCGGGGCCGGTCAGTGCCGAGAATACATTATGTCCCGAGCAAATCCTGGGACCTGGATCCGCCCCCACGCGAGCCGGGGGCGCCCTGCTCCGGTGCTGGTAACAGACGCAGCATCATTCCAGTCGTGCTGAACCTGGACGCTCTGCCAGCGTGCGATCGGCGATGAGAAACCAGATCCCACGCGTAGCCTACCTGAACTCCTCCGAGGAGATCATCATCTCCAGCTCGTAAACCCCCTCGACAGGGAAATCCGGCACCAGTGCCAGGACCTGGCGCACGGACTCGATGTCCTTGCCATCCCATTCACAGTATAGCTTGCCTTCCTCCCGTGCATACCAACTCCGTGCCCAGTACGCGTCAGTAGTAGAGTTGGCCTTTGCAGCCTTTCCAATCGGCGTTGCGGCCTCCAGGGTCACTTCTTTGCCCACGGGATGAACAACCAGAAACTTGGCCATCTTGTACGCCCTCCTTTCTCGAATCTAGCAGGCTGTCAAACCAGTACCGGTCAGTGCCTCCGCCGCCTGCAGGCACAGGTACCGCCGTCAAAGCTGCACAAGCATCACCTCCCCACGTGAATCATCAAAGCGCTCCAGGCTGCCATCACTCCCCACAAGACAGCGACAACAGACTTTTGCGAACGATCAACGCAGCCAACCCGTCTCTGTTTGGGCGGATGCGGAGGACACGGACTCTAGGATGGAGCGATGCGCGATCTCGAGCGGATTAGCCTCCAACTCGGGCGCTGTAGGGCATCGACGATTAAGTGGAAAGCAGAAGGGGGATCAGTTGAATCCTGGGACGTGGGATTGGGCTCGGTGCTGGTCGGAGTGCAGCCACCCACCGCCCATCAGTATAATGGCTCTTCAAGAGAACCGCAAGTGCCAGTTCGTCCGTTCCCATCACTCGTGGTATAACACTCGGCGGGTATACCGTTCAGAAGAAACGCAGTGGAGAATAAGATGCTACTCGACCTCGCCCGCAGGAACCGCAGTTATCGGCGCTTTTACCAGGATGTGCCAGTGGAGATGGACGTGTTGCGACAACTGGTCAACCTGGCGCGGCTTTCAGCATCTGGAGGCAACATCCAGCCGCTCAAGTACCTCCTCAGTTGCGACCAAAAAGTCAATGAACGCGTCTTCTCGCACCTGGCGTGGGCCGGCTATCTGAAAGACTGGCCGGGACCAATTGAGGGGGAGCGCCCAACCGCCTACATCATCATCCTGGGAGATACGCGGATCCGCAAAGAGTTCGGTTGCGACCATGGTATCGCCGCTCAATCGATCATGCTCGGCGCGACCGAACAGGGGCTGGGCGGCTGCCTCATCGCATCCATTGACCGTCCCGGTCTGCGGAAAACCCTTGCCATCCCAGAGGAAACCAAGATACTGCTGGTGCTGGCGCTTGGAAAACCCAAAGAGTCGGTGACAATCGAGGACGTTGGCCCTGATGGTGACATCCGCTACTATCGTGATGCCGACGGGGTGCACTACGTTCCCAAACGACCTCTGGACGAACTGATACTGCAGGAACTCGAGTAACGGCTCGCCCTGTCGTCCTATCAACGGATGACAGAAGAGACGCCCGCCCGGTCTTTCAGGAAGAGGGATCAATAAGCCAGAATCTGTGCCCCGTCTTGACTCAGACTGATGTGCCGGATCCTCAATTCGCCGGCCGCGTCCAGAAAGACCAGCTCACGCAAGACACGGTTTGCCTCTGATTCGAGTTGCTGGGTCAGGTCAGCTACCGGTCCCTCTGGCGGAACAGTGTAGAATCGGCCGCCAATGTCAACACCCGCAAGAATGAACTGCCGGCCACTGGCATCCAGCATCAGCACGGCTCCCACCGGCTGCCACCCCACCTCCAGGTTGAGTTCGGCATAGACTAACATGCCACCAGTGGTAAAGTCAATCCAGGGGTCTCTGATGTACGTTTGATCCGCAGTGTTCGAACTGAGCCAGTGATCCAGGAGGGCATTGGCCCCTTGCTCGCTGAACTCAATATAGTAGGCAAGCTGGCCGTCCTCGGTCCATCCGCGTTCCAGACGCTCGGCGAAGATCTGGTCGGCGAGCCATGTCTGCGGTTGCGGCAGGAACGAGCTACCTATCGTCACTATATCTAGCGGAACGGCCGGCGCCGGTGTCTGCTGCGCCGGGAGAGGGTTTTCATCATCCGGAGCAGCGGCGCCTGTGCCCGTAGGGATCGGGGTGACGGGGGGCGAGGTAGCCGGCAAGGTCCGCCCCGGCCACTGTAACGTCGGGTGTGGAATATCCGCCTGCTGTTCCACAAAATCCGCCGTCCTCCCCTGGGAGCGAAAGCCGGCAAGCCGCAATGCCAATGCGGTCGGACCTACCGCCAACAAAGAACCAGCCAGGAGCACTAGCAGGAAAGCACAACCTGGAAGGTACCATTTTCGACGCGACATGACTGCACCTCCGAGAAAAGCTGCCACCCGGTTGGCTGCCCGTACGCTGGGGCCAATAATCCGCCACAGGGTGCAAAAACAGAGTCGCTCGCCGGGCGAGCGCTTACAGCACTTGTTGAGGAATCACCACCCGTTTTCAATGGTGATTCACGGGTAGAGCGGTCACACAACCGCCAAGTTGTTTTTGAAAAAGTACTAGATGGAACGGCATCTTGCCGGTTTTTCGACACCCTCCACTACGCTCACGGTTGGCGGCCAAGAGTCAGACGCTTCGGCGGATCGATTGGTTCCTTTAACTAGAGAGGGTGGGAAAAGCGTCCGTCCCGCCGGGGAGAGCCCTCTCTCTCTGGCCGATCCTCCGGCCCCGGCCACAGCAGCGGATGGGATTCGCCTCAGAGTACTCGTCTGCGGTGTCGGCCACACTGATCCACACACCGTGGAGAGCGATCGGCCTCTACGCCACATCCCTCTGGTTCCCGGACCCCCGATCGTGGGAACGGTGGATACTGCGGGGAAAAAAGGCAGGCGACCGAGTGGGCGCGCCATGGTTGCACGCTGGATGCAGAGAGTACGACTAGTGCCGCAGAGCGAGGGAGAACCTCTGCGACGATATCTGCTTCACCGGCGGCGATGCGCCAGAGTTGGCGCCGAGTCGGCTCGCGGCAAGTAGACGCTGATCTTGGCGCCCACCCCGACGACGCTCTCGGCCGTGATCCGGCCGCCGTGCGCCTCGGCCAGCTCTTTGCAGATCGCTAGTCCCAACCCCGCGCCTGTGGTCCGGGAACGGGCGCGGGACTTTTCCACCTGATAAAAGCGCTCAAAGATTCGGGGGAGCTGGTCCGCCGGAATCCCGGGACCAGTGTCGGCGATGGCGATAACCACCTCCCGATCGCCGCTTTCACCCGTCACCGCCACCCGGCCGCCAGCCAGTGTGTGCTTGAACGCATTGTCCAACAAGTTGGAAAAGAGCTGCACCAGTTGGTCTCCATCGCCGGTGATCTGGGGCAAACCCTTTGGGAGAAGGTTCGAATCCAGGGCGATTCCCGCTTGGCGAGCGCGAGGTTCCATGCGCGCGATGCAGTTCTCCAACAGCAGAACCGGATCTATCGGCCTGCGCTCCACCTGCAATTGACCGGCATCCATCCGCGCCAGCAAAAGCAAGTCATCCACCATGCGGCGCATCCGGCCAGCTTCGTCGTGAATGATTCCGGCCACCCGCAGGGTCTCACCTGGATCGGCGGCTGTGCCGTCAAGAATCGCCATGCTGAACCCCTGGATGGACGTGAGAGGCGTCTTGAGATCGTGCGAGACATTGGCGACAAAGTCCTGC
>DAOUVM010000172.1 GCA_030667645.1 Ardenticatenales bacterium
CCAGGTACAATTCGTTGATCATGGGATCACCACTGCTCTCTGTCGAACAGATTCAGGCCAGATTGACCACCCGGGTCATGGGCCAGCAGATCCACTATTTTGCCTCGGTCGGCTCGACCAACGACGAGGCAAAAAAGCTCGCGGCCGTCGGTGCTGCGGAGGGAACCCTCGTGATCGCCGACGAGCAGACCGCCGGCCGGGGACGGCTGGGTCGGCGTTGGAATGCCCCGCCCAACCTCTGCCTACTGATGTCGCTGGTCTTCCGTCCCTCGTTGCCACCCGACCAGGCCGCGCGCCTCACTATGCTCTGCAGCATAGCCATCGCCGAGGCCATCCAATCAGAAACCGATCTACGGGTGGGCATCAAATGGCCCAACGATCTCGTCGTTTCTGGACCTCCATCCTCCGACCCGCGATCCCGCGCGCCCCTCTCGCGAGATCCGGATACAGCGCACCACCGAAAACTCGCTGGGATTCTGACCGAGACCATGGTGGCAGGAACCGATCTCACCGCTGTCGTTGTAGGCATGGGAGTAAACGTCAACGTAGAACCGGCCGCACTCGGACCTGTGATGATGCCGGCGACCAGCTTGCTGGCAGAGTTGGGGCGGCCAGTGGATCGGGTCTCCCTCTTGCTGGCCACCCTGAAGCAGATCGAATCACGCTACGGGCAAGTGGCGGGTGGGCAGATTCACGACGACTGGCGTCAGCGGCTGGTGACCCTGGGGCATCAAGTGACGGTGACCGTCTCGGGTGAGCGGCTCTCTGGTGTGGCAGAGGACGTAAACGCGGATGGCGCATTATCGGTGCGGGATCTGGCAGGGAACTTGCACCTTGTATCGGCAGGAGATGTGGTTTTGCGAACAGGCGCAAGAACGCCGACTTGACATACCTGCCAAATCGCCGTATCATCAGCCCTGAGTCAGATTAGCACTTGTTGAGGAGTAACTTCCCGTTCTGAATGGTGATTCACGGGAAGAGTGATCACAGAAGGACCAAGTTGTTTCTGAACAAGCACCTGGCATCGTCCTCAGGGTGGCTGGAGGAGGAGATAGACAATGTTGGATTATGACCAGCTTCGTCGCTCAAGCTCAGCGGCGGAGGAACGAGAGGAAACTCTTGAAGCCAAAGGGGGAGTGGGGAAGGCATGGCACGTCATTTCGCCAGCGCAACGATTCATCCTGGCATTCATGCTGTTCCTCAACGTTCTCGTATTGGGTTCTCTCTGCCTGTTGGCGCTTGATGTGGTTGCGCTTCCTTTCTAGACGGTAGCGCTTTCCCGCACATTCAGGCTGGGGCTGCTCACACTGCGCGGCGCCAGCCCGCCTTGCCGAGTATAACCGCCAACCATGAACACCCGCTGGTTGCCGGCCGATGGTGTCCATCGCTCTCCCTTGTGGTTGCTCGTCGCGCTGCTGCTCCTCTCCTGCTGTCTGTACCTCTCTGGAATCACCCGCGAAAGCCTGTGGCGTGATGAAGTAGATTCGATTCGTTTCGCAGCCGAGATTAGGAGGAATCTGTCCGAAAGCGAAACGGCACCGGCCGCGATCCGTGAGTTGGCCGCTTTTCTGACCCGGCCAGGGTGGAATGGGCCGCTCTATTTCTGGTCTTTGGAGCCATGGCTCTTGCTGGCTGGGCGGAGCGAACTGGCCTTGCGCCTTCCTTCGACCTTGGCTGGCGTAGTGGTGGTGGCGCTAGCTCATACGCTGGCCACCCATCTGCTTGGGAGCCTGGCCGGCCGGCTGACAGCACTGCTGGCGGCCGTGAATCCGTACCTGGCCTGGTACGCGGGCGAGGGAAAGATGTACACCCTCATCACCGCGATGGCGCTGCTGTCCACCTACCTGCTGCTGAAAGCTTGCGCGTCCGCCCGCAAGCGTCTCTGGCTGGGCTATGTTCTAGTCACTACTCTGCTTTTCTACACCCACATTCTCACACCCCTGCTCTTGCCAGTCCAGGTGGCGCTGGTCCTGCTGCTCTACCGGCGCGCCATTCGCTCCGTTGCAGCATGGGTCTCGGCCGGACTGCTCACTGTCCCCTACCTCCCGCTCTTCCTGTGGCAGTGGCCCCGGCTTGTTCAACCGGCTGAGACCGGATTTCCTGTTGTCCCACTGCTGTCCATGGGGCAGCGCTTGGGCGAGGTGTTCAGCCGGGGGATAGTGGGCTGGCCCGCCGGCCTCCCCCTCGTACTGCTGCTGGGTTCGATGACCGCCGGCGCGCTCCTGGCAAGAAAACCGGTCGTCGTCGGGCTGGTCTGTTGGGTGGGCGCCCCGTTGCTGGCCCTGTGGCTGATCTCATCTAGCCGGCCGCTGTTCACCGAGCGATACCTGATCTGGACCCTTCCTGCCTGGTTGCTCCTGGCGGCCGCTGGCTTGACAGGCTTGGCACGCCGGGGATGGGGGGGGCAACTGGCTGCCCTTGCGGGAACAGCCGGGCTGGTAACCGTCGGGTTGATAGGCGTCGGCCATCAGTGGGGAACCCCTGTACGCGCCGATTTTCGATCTGCGGCCGCATTTGTGTCCCAGCACCACCAGGCTGGTGATCTGATCGTTTTCCAGATCCCGTATCTGCAAGCCACCTTTGACTACTATGCACCGAATCTGGACTACCGGCCCGTCGAGGGACCCTACACCAACCGCGGAGAGTCCGCCGCCGACATCGACGCGTATCTGCACACAGCCATCGGGAGCCGTCCGCGTGCGTGGCTGGTCCTCTCCGAGGCGCCCATGTGGGACGAGCGCGGGCTGACACTAGACTGGTTTCAAACCCACGGCCGTCCGTTAGACAAGGCTACCCTCAACCGGGTTGAGGTCATCCATTGGCAACTGGATGCCGGATCGTGACATCTGTTGATGGTACCAAGAGTCGATGCTATACTCGTACCTGTCAAAGACAGTTCGGTTGCTTCCTGACCGCTCCACCCATGAATCACCATTGAAAACGGGAAGTTACTCCTTGACAAGTGCTCGCATTTTGGTTCCTTGCTCTACCTGCGTGACGCCAGAGCCGCCATCGGCAGATGTCCGGCCGCGGCCGGCACCGCGCTGCCTCCGAGTCAGCGGACTGGTCTGCACGGAAAGGATATGGAGACTATCCATGCTCAAACCTCGACCTCTGACGATTCTCATCTTGATGAGCGTCATTCTGATCTTGCAGACCGGCCGTAGCTGCGGCACCGCCCTGTCCCGAGCTCACGCCAACCAAACTGAACCCAGGGTCTATCTGCCACTAGTTGTCACTCCCTCTCTGGAGGCGGACTTTGCCGCCTCGCCAACCGTGGGCCTGGCACCGCTGACAGTCGTATTCACCAACACTTCCACCGGAGGCTATACCGCCAGCGGATGGGATTTTGGCGATTCAATGACCAGTACGCTGAGGAACCCAACCCACACCTACTCGACGGTCGGGGCGTACACCGTCACCCTGACAGTCAGCACGGCCAGCCTGTCGGACACCCTGACCCGCACCAACTATATTACCCTCACCAACACCCTGCAGAACGGCTCCTTCGAAGGCGAGGAGAACTGGACTAATCTTCCTCCGGTTGGCTCCCTCATCAATCAGCAACCCGCTGGATGGACGTTGAGCTGGGTAGAGCCGGGCGACCCACTGTATGATGGCTCTGTTGACGACACGGCCGAGGGCGTGCCGGAGTGCCGCCACATGAAGTGTGGTGACCACTTGCCCCTTACGGAGTGCCGCGGCGAGCCCGAGGCGCTAATCCTGGATGGGGAATGGACCTACAAGATATTCCATTTTGGCGCCGCCTTTGGGGCCGAGTTGACGCAGACCATCTCCCCGATGGCCGCCGGGGTCTCCTGGCGCCTCACTGTCCCCATCCTGCTCGACCTGCACGGCGATACCGATCCCTGGGGGGCCGAGTCGGGCGTTTGGGTCAACGGATTCGGCGGGTGGGCCAACGCTGCGACCATGGGCCACCGCATTTGGTATGACCATGTCGTCGAATTCACGCCGGTCGCCGGCCAGGCCGAGATCGTGATTCGCGTCAAGGACAAGCATGGGCACAAGGACTTTTTTATTGACAACATCCGGCTAGAGATGGTTGCGAACACCAGTCAGAGCCAGGACTCGGCCCGCGGGCCACACCGGTGACGATCCCGGATAATGCAGAAATGCTATCCAGACTGACAGACAAAGGCGAGGGACCCCGCACCGCCATCTTGCCAGAGGTGGATGACGACTTGCTCGCCGAAACTCTGACGGCGTTTGCCAACTCTGACGGGGGAACACTCCTCGTTGGGCTCGATGCAACCGGGCAACCCACCGGCCGGGTCAGCCCTGACGAGATGGAAAGCGCGCTGCGGGCCGCGGAAACCCGCTGCCGGCCGCCGATCCACGCCAGTTGGGAACATTCAGAGACCCCCGGCGGTTCGGTGATCGCGATCCACGTCACCCGCAGCCCCGACCTGCACAGCCTCGTCGACGGCCGCGTTCTTGTCCGGCAAGGAAAGGACAACCGCCCGCTCGGAGGCAAAGAGATCCGGCAACTCGCATCCAGCAAGGAAAGCGATAGCTTTGAAGAACAAGAATCCGCCGGCGCCAGCCAATCGGAGGATTGGGATCCCAATGTCCTGGACGAGTACCTGCAACAACGCCAGGAACGCGGCGCGGCGCGAACCACTGACCTGCAGCAACTCCTCTTCGAGGTCGCGGCCACCACCGCCGACGGGGCGCCGACGGTCGCCGGAATACTCCTGTTTGGCCGCCGGCCGAAAACCTTCCTGCCCCAGAGCGGCATTGTCTTTGTCAAGTTTGCCGGGACCGAGCCACGCGCTGCCGACGGATCAGCCGGCTATGGCCGCCGCGAAGAGATAGACGGGCCGCTCGCCCGCATTGTGGAGCGTGCCTGGAACGTGGTATGGGAGGAGATGAGCGTGGGCGCCGTGGTGAACGGCCTGGCTCGGGAGGACAAGCTTGCCTACCCGCGCTTTGCGGTTCGGGAGGCTTTGGTCAATGCCGTCTGCCATCGCGATTATCGGCTGACCGGCCGTCGGGTAGAGATTCGCATGTTCTCCGATCGGCTGGAGGTGATCAGCCCTGGTGGCCTGCCCGGCTATATCACCGTGGACAATATCGTCGAAGAGCACTTTTCCCGCAACCCCCGCATCGTCAACGGGCTGTTCCAGTGGGGGTACATCGAGGAACTGGGGTTGGGGATCGACCGGATGATTGAGGAAATGGTCAACGCGGGCCAGCCGCCCCCCGAATTCAAAGCTACCCCCTACTCTTTTGCCGTAATCCTGAACGCAAAAAAGACCAGCTTTCCCACCTATCGATGGGCGCGCCAGATGAACGAGCGTCAGGCGCGGGCGTTGGCCTTTGTGCGGGAGAATGGCAGCGTCACCAATCGCGAATATCGGACCCTCGTCCCAACCGTCACGGCCGAAACCTTGCGTCTGGACCTCGCCGACCTGGTCAAGAGGGGAGTGCTGCTCAAGATCGGCGCGAAAAAGGGCACCTACTATATCCTGAAATGAGCTTATCCCAGATTTATCCCAAATCCCACTTGGGATAAACCGCGCGGGGGAGAGATGCAGGAAAAGCGGGTAGTCATCCCTTCCGGCAGCACTAAATCGCACCAGCCCCATCTTCTCGCCCGCCCGGCCGCGAGATTAGCCACAACCGGCCGGATTGGGTAAAATGGCCTGGTGTATGCGTGATAACAGAGACCGGACCCCATGCACGAATTGGCCATCACCCAGAGCATTCTGGAAATAGCCCTCCGCCACGCCGACGGCGCCGGGCAGATTACCCAGCTCAACCTGGTTATCGGTGATCTCTCCAGCATAGTCGACGACTCGGTCCAGTTCTTCTGGGACGTTGTCAGCCGCGGCACCATCGCCGAAGGCTCCAA
>DAOUVM010000199.1 GCA_030667645.1 Ardenticatenales bacterium
GATTTCGCCCTCTATGATCTGCTGTTTCCTGACCGCTCTGCACGCTTGCGCCGCGACGCCCAACTCCTCGCCGGGACCGACCTGTTGCATCAACTTCCAGAGCCCGTGCCGCCCGAGCCTGTCGTTCGGCTGGCGCACATTGCAGCCGAGACAATACGCGACTCGGCTCTCCTCTCCGAGTCGCCGGCGACCACTGGAGACCGGGGCCAGTTGGCACAGCGTCTGCGGTGCGTGGCCGCTCAACAGGCCAGTTTGATCCAATCCGGTTCGAAAGACCAGACATCCCCGCTTGACTGCCTGACCGATCTGCATGGCTACCTAGCCACACAGAGAAGCCACTATCCGGCCTTTCATTGGGATGGTCCCCTCCCCACCAAAGCGCCCCCGTCGCACCTTCCTGGCGCGGTGGCGCTCGTTGGGCTGGAGAGGGAACTTATCATCGTGATGCCCGAGGTGGACCGGCCGCTGCTGGATCGCATCGACTGGAATGCAGTACTGGATCTGGTTTCGGACGATTTTACGGGGATCATGCTAGCCACACCTTGGCAACTTCGGCTAGCTGCTTCGATAGACATGGCCATGGAGCTCTACTTGCGATCCTTTGAGTTGGTTTGGGGAAGTGATGTGCTGGCAGAATGCCAGCCGTCCGAGCAATACGTTCTGGCGAATGCAGCCGAGTTGCCGGTCCGCATTCTGGTGGAACAGTTGCCGGCCGATTATGTGATGTCGGAAGAGACAGAGTTGGGCACGCTGATTCACGATGCGCAGAATACGCTGCTCAAGATACAGTTGCGCAGTGAGGTAATGGCGCGGCGTAGAAAGATCCTCCCCCGCCGGCCGCCGGGACGGTTGCCCGGCCGGGAAACACCGCTCCATGACCGGGTTGCCGCCAATCTTGTTTGTTTCCGCTGGTGGTCCGAGCACCTGACAGCAAGTTGGAAAGAGCTGGGCGGAATAGGGGACAGATAGCTCGCTTGCCCGTGATGACGCGACCAGCCATGGCCAGTGTCTCTGCCGACCAATCCATCTCCGCCTCAAAAAGAGAGTCACTCCATAATCTCCGGTCACGGGCTCTAGACATACGGCCGTCAGTGCGCCAGGAAACGATTCGAGGGGCGGCTGGGCTAACTGAATGGGTTGGGCCCATGCCGCCACTCATTTCTCTCGCTCACCCGTCCCGCGCGGCCTGACCCAGTTCTTACACTCTCTATATTCGTTTCATATGCCCGCCATATACTCGAGCGCCATAATAACGGCTGAGGATAAAGTGAGGAGTCTAGATGGATCTGAACAAATTCACGCAAAAGGCACAGGAAGCAGTGTTGGGAGCACAACGACTGGCGGCCGAGCAGAGCCACAGCCAGATCGAGCCGGAACACCTCCTATTGTCACTGCTGCGCCAGCCCGACGGGGTGGCGCCAGAGGTCGTGGAGAGAATCGGCGTCCGGCCGGCGTCTTTGACCGCACAACTGGAAGGCACCCTAGGCTCGTTGCCGCGCCTGCAAACCCCCGCTGCTCAGCCAGGGCTGGCGCAGGAGACAACCCGGGCGTTGGCCCGGGCAGAAACAGAAGCCGGCCGGATGAAAGACGCCTATGTCAGCACAGAGCACGTCCTGCTGGCCCTATCCGAGACCGGCGGAACCGGTGACCTGCTCGCCCGCCTTGGAATCGACCGCAACGCCATTCTCCAGGCGCTCACCAGTATCCGCGGAGGCCAGCGGGTGTCCTCGCGGAATCCAGAGGCCACCTATCAAGCGCTTGAAAAGTATGGCCGAGATCTGACTCAGCTTGCCAGGCAGGGAAAACTGGACCCGGTAATCGGCCGGGACCAGGAGATCCGCAGGTTGATGCAGGTACTCAACCGCCGGACTAAGAACAACCCGGTCCTCATTGGCGAGGCTGGGGTAGGCAAGACCGCTATCGCCGAAGGGTTGGCGCAGCGGATCGCTCGCGGCGATGTGCCCGAAGGCCTAAAGGACAAACGGATCGAGGCGCTGGACCTGGGTGCCCTCATCGCGGGGGCAAAGTACCGGGGAGAGTTTGAGGAACGGCTCAAGGCGGTACTCAAAGAGGTGACCGATGCGGCCGGACAGATCATCCTGTTCATCGACGAGCTTCACACGATTGTCGGTGCGGGCGCGGCCGAAGGCGCCCTGGACGCGGGCAACATGCTCAAACCGCTGTTGGCCCGAGGCGAGTTGCACTGTATCGGCGCGACCACTCTGGACGAATACCGCAAGCACATCGAACAGGACGCTGCCCTTGAGCGGCGTTTTCAGCCCGTTCGAGTTGATGAGCCGAGCGTTGAGGACACCATCTCTATCCTGCGCGGCCTAAAGGAGCGCTACGAGGTACATCACGGTGTCCGCATCCAGGACAGCGCTGTTATCGCCGCCGCTACTCTTGGCGAACGCTATATCTCGGACCGTCAATTGCCCGACAAGGCAATTGACCTGATCGACGAGGCGGCGTCCCATCTCAAGATGGAGATCGACAGCACCCCCACAGAACTCGACGCCGTTGATCGGCAGATCATGCAACTGGAGATCGAACGCGAAGCTTTGAAAAAGGAACGTGACAAGGCGAGCAAAGAACGCCGAAAAGAGACAGAGCGGGAGATCGAGAACCTCCGTGAGGAATCTAACGCGTTGCGCGCCCGTTGGGAACGAGAAAAGACCGCCATCCAGGCAGCACGCGAAACAAAAGAGCGGCTCGAGGAGACCCGCATTGCCATCGAAAAGGCAGAACGGCGCGCTGATCTGGCAGAGGCGGCCCGGCTAAAGTACGGGGTCCTGAACGAGCTGGAGGAGACCCTGGCCAAACAAGAGGCTGGGCTGGCTGAGACGCAGACAGCCGGGGCGCTCCTCAAGGAAGAAGTGGGCGGCGAGGACATTGCCGAGATCGTCAGCAAGTGGACCAAGATCCCGGTCAGCCGGCTGATGGAAGGCGAGATCGAGAAGCTGCTCCGAATGGAAGAGCGGCTCCACCGGCGGGTCGTGGGACAGGACGAGGCTATCAGAGCGGTGTCCAGCGCAGTGCGGCGCTCCCGCGCCGGCCTGCAGGACCATCGCCGGCCGGTAGGCACGTTCATCTTTCTGGGTCCGACCGGCGTGGGCAAGACAGAACTGGCTCGCGCTCTGGCAGAGTTCCTCTTTGACAGTGAGGATGCCATGATTCGCATCGACATGAGCGAATACCAGGAACGCCACACCGTCAGCCGGCTCATCGGCGCTCCGCCGGGTTATGTGGGCTATGACGAGGGCGGCCAGCTAACCAAAGCCGTTCGGCGCAAGCCCTACTCGGTGGTGCTCTTTGACGAGATCGAAAAGGCACATCCCGAGGTCTTCAACACCCTGCTTCAGTTGCTGGATGAAGGTCGCTTGACCGATGGGCAGGGTAGGACGGTCGACTTTACCAATTCCTTGATCATCATGACCAGCAATATCGGCAATTGGGTGAACGGGCGACTGGTGGGCGAGTCCACCGAGAAACCTCCCGGGGAACAGCTCGACCCGTCTCTGATCAGCCAACTGCTGCGCCGGCACTTTCGACCCGAGTTCCTCAACCGAATTGACGCCACGATTGCCTTTCACGGTTTGGATCTGGACCAGCTCGTGGAGATTGTCGGTATCCAGATCAAGCGTCTGGCGGCACTACTGGCGGAGCGCCGGATGGGCATTACGCTGACGCCCACCGCGCAGCGGTTCCTTGCTGAACGTGGGTATGACCCCGCCTACGGCGCCCGGCCGATCAAGCGTATGATCCAGAGATTGATACAGGACCCGCTCGCCGTGCAGATACTGGAAGGCAAATTCAGCGACGGCGACCACATCCTGGTAGATCTCGACGACGACACACTGGTCTTTCAACGAACGACTGACAAAGTGCCAGTTCAGAAACAACCTGGTCCTTCCGTGACCGCTCTACCCGTGAATCACCATTCAAGACGGGAGGTTATTCCTTAACAAGTGCCAATGAGAGTGTCGAAAGACGCGCTGTCAGACCAAGCGGAGCGCCACCCCATCCTTGCCTCTCACAACACCAGTTCTGCGAGTGTGATTGGCTCCGTAGCTGAATCTCGACACCGCACACTATGAAATTGCTGCCCGCCCCATGCTGGGGTATAATGCCGGGGATGACGAGGCCACGAGACCCGGAGCTGGCCCGATAGCGGTCAGGACCAGCCACATTCAAGTCAGGTCTGATTCCTCGGGAACATGAAATGCACTCACCACCAACAGGCGCTCGATGGGAACCGCTTTGTCAGAAGCGCCAGCCTGGCATTCCTATAGCAGGATGTCCGAGAGCGGCGCTGGTCGATCCGGCGGATTTCTCTCGGTTCTCGCCTTGCGGTAGGGAGTGATCACTGGAGTAAAAGACGCGATGATGAGATTCGATCGATTTACCGAGCGAGCACAGGATGCCGCGACTCGTGCCTATGAGATACTGCAACGCTTTAGTCACAACCAGGTAGACACTGAACACATTCTGCTGGCCCTGCTGGAACAGCCCGATGGGCAGGTGCCCCAACTTTTGGAGAAACTGGGCGTTGATGTCGAAGTGATGAAGCAGCGACTCGATGATGTGCTTCGTTCCAGCCCACGAGTAGGGATCTATGGTGGCGGCGCGGGTCAGGTGTTCATCACCCCACGCGTCAAGCGGATTATCGACCTGGCCAACGAAGAAGCAAACCGGCTAAAGGACGAGTACATATCCACCGAACACATCCTGCTGGCTGTATTGAGCGAGAGCAACACACCCCTTGCTCGCATCATGACCGAAGCAGGCGTCACCAAACCGCGGACAATCAAAGTGATCCAAGAACTCCGCGGTGGCCAGCGGATCACCGACCCGGCCGCAGAGAGCCGGATGCGGACCTTGGACCGCTACTCGCGAGACCTGACAGTACTGGCGAAAGCGGGCAAGTTGGATCCCGTTATCGGCCGGGACAGCGAAATCCTGCGAGTGGTTCAGGTTATCAGCCGTCGGACCAAGAACAACCCGGTGCTGATCGGTGAGGCGGGCGTGGGAAAGACCGCCATCGTGGAGGGCCTGGCGCAAAAAATAGCCGACAACGATGTGCCGGAGATCCTGGCCGGCAAGACCATCGTTTCGCTGGATCTGGGAGCAATGGTGGCCGGCAGCCGGTTTCGAGGCGATTTCGAGGAGCGGCTCAAGGCTACAATTGAGGAGGTCCAGCGGTCTTCGGGCGAGATTATTCTGTTCATAGACGAGATACACAACGTCGTGGGCGCGGGCGCGGCATCCGGTGCATTGGATGCTTCCAGTATGATGAAACCCGCCCTGGCACGCGGAGAACTCCAGTGCATAGGGGCAACCACTCTAGACGACCACCGCCGCTACATTGAGCGGGATAGCGCCCTGGAGCGGCGCTTTGCCCCGGTCTTTGTGGATGAACCGTCGGTGGAGGACACCATCGCGATGCTGCA
>DAOUVM010000051.1 GCA_030667645.1 Ardenticatenales bacterium
CCTGCATGGATCACAATAGACGGAAAACGGTCGCCCTTGTCCTGCTGCTCCTGATTCTGGCGCTGGCAGCCGCGGTTCGCTTCTATCGGTTGGAGGCGCAGTCGTTGTGGCACGATGAGGGCAACAGCGCCCGGATCGCCGAGCGGAGCATCAGGCTTATTCTGGAAGGGGCAGCTGGGGATATTCACCCACCGCTCTACTACCTCGCGCTCCACTACTGGCGCGCATTGCTTGGGCAGAGCGAATTCGCCCTGCGCTCGTTCTCGGTCATGGGCGGTGTGGGGCTGGTGGCCCTCACGTACGTGCTTGGTGCCTACCTGGGACAGGGAGGCCGCCCGGGATCCAATGCTTCTGTTGGGACGAGGGATGTTCCCACGGGACTGGCGGCGGCTTTCCTGGCCGCCATCAATCCTTTTCAGGTGTACTATAGCCAGGAAGCTCGCTCGTACATCTGGGTGGCATTTCTGGCGGCGGCCGCAACCTACTGTGGGTACCGTTTTCTGAAATCAGTACTTTCCGCTTGCCGCGGCGCTCCCGGAGTGGGTTCAAGGCCAAGAGCCCTCTGGGCCGTTGGCTATGCGCTCGCGATCACTGCCGGCCTCTATACTCATTATGTGTTTCCCATTGTTCTGATCCCCATCAACCTGGTCGCTTTGGTTCAGCTCTCGCGGCACAGAGTTCGCAGGCCCATGGTTCAGTGGATAATGCTCCATCTGATTCCCGCCCTGCTCTTTCTCCCGTGGATCCACATCGCCGTCCGCCAGCTCACTAGCTGGCCGTCTGGCGGCAGCCAGATCCCGGTCGGGCAGGCGCTAGCGGATACCTTCCGCCTGCTCAGCCTGGGCCTCACCGTTCAGGCGGTTGGTTCGAATATCGCCCTGCTGGGTTTCGGTGTCCTGCTGGTTCTTGGTCTGGTCCCCCGCCTCAGTGACGCCGAATTCTCTCTGTTCTTGCTGATCATCCTCTGGCTCATCACCCCGGTAGCCGTTATTCTTGCCTTCAACCTCTACCAGGATGCCTTTCTGAAGTTCATGTTGGTCGTTAGCCCTCCATTCTGCTTGCTCCTGGGTCGCGGTGTCACTCGTCTCCTCCTGCCGATCTCGAGCTCTCGGCGTCCCATCCTTCTCCCTCTTGCCCTGAGCCTGGGCCTGGTTCTCTCCTTCAGCTACGAGTCTCTTGAAAACCTCTATTCTGACCCGGCCTATGCCCGGGGTGACTATCGTGGCATTGCTCACTATCTGCAGTCGGTTGGCCGGCCGGGAGACGCAGTCATCCTGGATGCTCCCAATCAGTGGGAGGTCTTTACCTATTATTACCCTCACGTCGACCGAGTGTACCCGATTCCGCGCAGCCGGCCGGTCGACGAGTCGATAGTGGTGGCTGAGTTAGGGCAGATCGCGGCCCAACATGACAGAATTTTCGTCCTCTTTTGGGCAGAGGCAGAAAGCGACCCGGATCGGATAGTGGAGCGCTGGCTCGTTTCGCATGCCTACCCGGCGGCCGACGAATGGTGGAGCGGGGGCGTGAGGCTCGTCACGTACGGGGTTCCGCCGACCTTGCCGACCAGCATGGATTCCCAGGCGAGCGCGCGGCTGGGGGAGGCAATCCTATTGAGAGGCTACACACTACTCTCTGACCGGCCATCGCCGGAGGAGATGCTCCAGATAACCCTATTCTGGGAAGCGGCCGTGCCTATTGGCCAGCGCTACAAGGTTTTTCTGCACCTGCTCAACAGCGAGGGGGCGCTCACGGCCCAGCGGGACGCCGAACCGGGCGGTGGGATGGACCTGACCAGCGCCTGGGAGCCAGGGCAGCTCCAGAGTGACAATCATGGAATGATCGTCCCGGCCGGGACCATGCCGGGGGAGTATCAACTCACCGTTGGCCTGTACCCGCTGGGTGACCCGGCCACCAGGCTTTCGGTGACGGTTGATGGTGAACCGGCCGGCGACGTCGTCCGGCTTGCTCCTATTCTGGTGACTGAACCCGATTCGGGGAACTGATTGTGCTCAGACGGCTGTTCGCATCTCGGGCGTGAGACTTGCGGACCCGTTTGTGCCACAGATCACAAGCGTCAGCCGTGCGTTGGGGAGGCGTGCGTTGAGCGTCCAGCACGTGGGTTCCAAGTGTGCAAGACTATGAACGAAGGGTGAAATCTCTTCTTCTCCTCCTTTTGACGAGAGCCGGGTTCGGCGTACCCGGCTCTTGTTGCGTCAGGGGCCAATCTGTCAACGCTGACAGACTGCGCACGAGTTGACAAATCTGCAATTCCGGTCAAAATCGACTCCAGGCATCGCAGATCTGACTGCACGCAGACTATTGATGGCTGAAGACAGGTCGAATGGCAGATCACCGTTCGGAGACTCGGATTGTCCGTGCGGCCGGCATTGTGATGGTCGCCACGATGTGTGCCCGCCTGCTGGGTCTGGCGCGGCAGATGATCGTCGGGCATCTGTTTGGCACCGCCATGGAGATGGATGCCTTTGCGGCCGCCAACGTGATCACCGAGACGCTCTACCTGGTAGTTGCCGGGGGCGCGCTCGCCTCTGCATTTATCCCCATTTTTTCTGGTCTGCTTGCCAAGGGTGACCGGCCTGGAGCTTGGCGACTAGCCAGCCAGGCAGCCAATCTTATATTCCTAGTCGTCGCCTTGCTTTCCATCCTGACGGGTGCCTTGGCTCACCCCATCGTCTCACTGTTTCTGGCTCCGGAGATGCCAGCGGCGGGTCAGTTGCTGACAGCCCGACTCTTGCGGGTCATGCTCGTCGCTACTGTCGTTTTCAGCGTCAGCGGGCTGCTGATGGGGATCCTCAACGCGCACCAGCACTTTCTGTTGCCAGCGATCGCTCCCATTTTCTACAACCTTGGCATCATCGGCGGCGCCCTGCTACTCTCCCCTACGATGGGCGTCTATGGACTGGCGGTTGGCATAGTGATCGGAGCGTTGCTGCATCTGCTGGTGCAGTTGCCGGGGCTGCGCGGACGGGGGGCTGTGTACACGGCCAGTCTGGGGCTGGCCCAGAGAGGTTCGCCGGTGCAGCGGGTGATACGACTCATGGGACCGCGAGTCCTGGGACTGGCGGTGACCAGAGTGAACTTTTGGGTCAACACGAACCTGGCATCCGCTTTTGGCGAAGGGGCGGTCAGCGCGCTCGACTATGCCATGCGGGTGATGTTGCTGCCATTAGGAGTGGTGGCGCAGGCAGTAGGGATCGCCGCCTTTCCCACCTTTTCCGAGCTCGTGGCCAAAGGGGAGATGAACGCGGTTCGGCGGACACTGGCCGCCACGCTGCGCGGTGTGTGGTATCTGGGTCTGCCGGCCTCGGTCGGGCTGTTGATTCTGCGTGTGCCCATCACTCGACTGCTGTTTCAACGGGGCGCGTTCACTGACGAATCCACTACCAGCGTCGCCTGGGCGTTGGGGTTCTTTGCCGTTGGGTTGGCCGGTCACACCGGCCTGGAGATTATTGTCCGCGCCTTTTACGCCCTGCACGATACCAAGACGCCGGTATTGGCGGGGAGTGGAGCGATGGCGCTCAACGTTTTTCTCAGTATTGGTTTGAGCCGGCTCTTTGCTGCTCGTGGGTGGATGCCCCATGGAGGGTTGGCGCTAGCCAACTCGCTGGCGACCTTTGCAGAGACGGGATGGCTGCTCTGGCTGATAAACCGCCGGCTGGGAGGTATTGAGAGCAGGTGGTTGCTGGCCGGGTTGGCTCAGATCGGGCTGGCGACTGCCGGGATGGGCGCGGCGCTCCAGCTCTGGTTGTCGCTCTGGCCCGATGCGTCAGCCTTGTGGCTGGGCGGAATCGGGATTGGGCTTGGGATGGCTGTCTATGTCGGCTTGACCGCCCTGCTGGGGATGGACGAGTTGCGTCTAGTGCGCAGAATGCTTCGGCGGAGACGTGGGTGACGTGAACGAGACGCTCAAGGGATTGGTTGAGCGGATTACCTACTATGCTGGCGAGACCGGGTTCAGCGTTATTCGGCTCAAGCCGGTGCAGCGCCATCTCGTTCCACCCGGGGCAACCAACAGGGAGGGGTTAGTGACGGTAGTGGGGGAGCTGCCGGAGCTCAACCCCGGCGAATCCCTCAAACTGACCGGCCGCTGGATGAGTCACCCCAAACACGGGCGCCAGTTCCGCTCGGAAAACTGCGAGCAGACGCTTCCTGCAACCATTGAGGGGTTACGCCGGTATCTCGGCTCGGGCATGATCCGCGGAATTGGGCCGGTGATGGCAGAGAGGATTGTGCGCAAGTTCGGCGTCAAGACGCTAGATGTGATTGAATCCAATCCCGAGCGTTTGCGGGAGGTACTGGGTATTGGGGCCAGGCGGGTTCAGCAAGTCGCAGCCGCCTGGGAAGAGCAGAAATCGATCAAAGAGATCATGATTCTCCTGCAATCCCACAGAGTGAGCACCCGCCTGGCGGTCAAGATATTCAAGCAATATGGAGAAGCGGCCGTGGACGTGGTAGAGTCAGAGCCGTACCGATTGGCGCGCGATATCTGGGGGATAGGGTTCAAGACGGCCGACAAGATCGCACGCGACATGGGGCTGCCGGCCGATGCGCCAACACGCATTGAGGCCGGCGTGGTGTACACACTCAACAAACAAGCGGACGAGGGCCATGTGTACGTACCGCAGGCCGAGTTGGCGACGAGGGCAGCCGAGTTGTTGGAGGTCAAAGAAGAAAAGATCAAGTACGCAGTGACACGGCTTGAGGCACTGGATCAGGTCAAGGCTGAGACTGTAGCCCAAGAGACAGAAGAAGATGCGGTATACCTGACGCCGTTCTACTACTGTGAGGTGGGGGTGACGAATCGGCTACGGCGGATGATGAACACGAGGGGTTCGCGACTGCATCGATTGCGTGCGGATCCACGCGTGCCTCACACAGGCGATCTAGAATTGTCTCCGCAGCAACGGCAGGCAATTGAAGCCGGGCTGACAAACAAGGTGTCGGTTCTGACCGGTGGACCCGGCACTGGCAAAACCACCATATTGCGAGTGCTCACCGAGGTGCTCACGAAGAGCCGTTGCACGTTCGCTCTTGCCTCCCCCACTGGGCGGGCCGCAAAACGGCTCTGCGAGGCGACCGGGCACCCTGCGAAAACGATACACCGCTTGCTGGAATACTCACCGGCCGGTGGGTTCGAGCGCAATGAGGAGAATCCACTGGATGCAGATATGGTGATTGTGGACGAAGCATCAATGCTTGACTTGGTGCTCACCAATAATCTGCTCCAGGCAGTTGACCCGCGCAGTCATCTCCTCTTGGTGGGAGACGTGGACCAATTGCCCTCCGTGGGTGCGGGCGACGTCTTGCGCGACATCATCGCATCGGGTCTGGCGGCCGTCACCCGACTGGATGTCATCTTTCGCCAGGCGCAAGACAGTTTGATTGTGGCCAATGCCCACCGAATCAATCAGGGGTGGCTGCCCCAGACGCCCAGATCGGCGCAAGACTTTTTCCTGTTTGTGCAGCCGGATCCCGAGAAAGCGGCCGCGTTGTTGGTGGACGTGGTCAAGAATCGAGTTCCACGCAAGTTCGACTTGGATCCGTCACGTGACATTCAAGTGCTCTCTCCAATGTACCGGGGCAGCATGGGGGTGACGAACTTGAATGAGATGCTGCAAGAGGCGCTAAACCCGCCGGCAGCGAACCGGCCGGAGCATCGCATGGGAGGCCGGACGCTTCGCATAGGAGACCGGCTGATGCAGACTCGGAACAATTATGAAAAGGGCGTTTACAACGGTGACATCGGCCGGCTGGCCGTGTTGGACCGCGTGGAACAGACGGCGGTGGTCGATTTCGAGGGTCGAACTGTAGGGTACGATTGGATGGATCTCGATCAAATCGTACACGCGTTTGCCATTAGTGTGCACAAGGCTCAGGGCAGCGAATACCCGGCTGTGGTCATTCCGATGACGATGCAGCACTATCTGATGCTCCAACGCAACCTGCTCTATACCGCGGTGACGCGAGCACGGCGTTTGGTGATTCTCGTGGGCACCAAGAAAGCTATCGCTGTGGCGGTGCGCAACAGCAAAGTGAACCGGCGCCACAGCGCCCTGGACTGGCGGTTGTCTGGAAAGAAGGCACCCCCTTGATCTGGGCTGGCTCAATCAAATGGCGGAGGGGGTGGGATTCGAACCCACGGTGACTCGTAGAGCCACAACGGTTTTCGAGACCGCCCCATTCGGCCGCTCTGGCACCCCTCCGAGACAGTTTCCATTATAGCACGCACGAATCAAACTGTAAAAGATTCGTGCAGTTGGGGGACGTACGTGCCGGGAAATCCTTGCTGTCGGAGGGCGCCTGCAAGTGCCTCTGAGGCTCTCTCTTCGCCATGAACCACAAATATGTGCTCCGGCTTTTTTCTCATGGCGTTGGCCCAGTGTATTAGCTCTTTGCGGTCAGCGTGTGCGCTGAACCCGTTGATCACCTCAACTTGAGCATTCAACTGGTACTCTTGGCCAAGGATTCTGACGGCCGGTTTCTTTTCCACAATCCGCCGGCCGAGAGTATGCGGCGCCTGCCAACCTACGATGAGGATGGTGTTGTTTGGATCCTGGACATTGTTTTTCAGATGGTGCTGAATCCGGCCCGCCTCGCACATGCCGGAGGCGCTAATGATGATGGCCGGTTCCCGCATGGTGTTGATCTCTTTGCTTTCTTCCACCGAACGGGTGTAGCGGAGTCTTCCAAAGCCAAACGGGTCGCCTGACTCGATGAGGAACTGGCTCACTTCTTCATCATAGCACTCTGGGTGAAGGCGAAAGATGCTGGTCACGTCAATGGCAAGCGGGCTATCCACAAAGACACGCAAATCGGATGGGATATCGCCCCGTAGCTGCAGCCGGTGGAGGTGGTACACCAGCTCTTGCGTCCGACCGACAGCAAATGCGGGTACTATCACCTTGCCTCCGCGCCGGCAAGTCTCTGCGATGATCCGCTCCAGTTCA
Source organism: Ardenticatenales bacterium (assembly GCA_030667645.1). Taxonomy (GTDB): domain Bacteria; phylum Chloroflexota; class Anaerolineae; order Promineifilales; family UBA4811; genus GLR113. The sequence goes on from DAOUVM010000051.1 coordinate 6,966, forward strand.
CGCTCCGCTTCGGGTACGGACTCGTGCAGGCGGGTGCCATAGGTCGATTCAATGAGCAGGATGTCTGCTTCTTGGATAGGTGTGGGATCCTGCAGGATAGGGCGGTTCGGCCGGCCTAGATCACCGGTGAATACCAGTCGGCGCGATGGTCCATCTCCTTCGGCGATATCTAGCACAACAATCGCGGAGCCAAGAATATGACCGGCGTCGAAAAAGGTTAGTGTGATATCCGGCGTGATATGGTACGGTCGTTCGTAGCCGATTGCCAGAAAATGCTGTAGGGACTGGACCGCATCCTCCATCGAATAGATGGGCTCCACCGGTGGTTCCCCTGCCCGGGCTCGCTTTCTGTTGATGTACTCTGCGTCGCGCTGCTGGATGTAGGCCGAGTCCCGCAGCATCGCGGAGCAGAGGTCACGGGTGGCAAAGGTGCTCAGGATATCGCCCTCGAATCCGCCCTTGACCAGGCTGGGGATATTCCCCGAGTGGTCTATATGGGCGTGGGAGAGAATCGCGACATCGACCTGGCGGGGGTCAAACGGCAGCCGCTGATTTCGTTCAATGGCCTGCCTGCGTTTACCTTGAAACAGGCCACATTCCAGCAAGATGCGGGTCCCATTGACTCTTAGCAAGTGTTGCGATCCGGTGACGGTCCGTACACCTCCGTGAAAGGTCAGTTGCATCTCCTCTCCTTTGTCTGGCTCAGTAACTCTATCAGTTCTTGCCCGTATTCACTCCGCTGCCAATCGTCCAGCGATTTGATGCTCTCCAACTCTGCGGTTGCTCTCGGATTCCGGTGCGCCAATTCCCAGAGGGCTTTCTTGCTGGCGATGATGTCCGACTCTACTCCTCGTCCCATCGCACGCTCTCGGCGCCAAGCACGCAGGGCATCAAAGCGGGCGAGCTCTACGCTCGGTGGGCGGGCGCGTTGCGGCGGTGGTTTCGGGGGTTCAGCGCGCACGCCACGCTTGATGGCGCGAATGAGCTTGCTGGCGTACCGACTGACCACCCGTGGCGTCAGACCGTGGATGCCCTGCATCTCATCTGGATAATGAGGCAATGCCTCGGTCAACTCAACCAGAGTCTGGTCGCCGAGAATCTTGAATGGCGGAAGGTCGCGGCGCTGCGCTTCGCGTTCGCGAAAGATATACAGTTCGCGCAGGACAGCGTGTTGCTGCGGTGTGAGTTGTGGTTTCCCGTTCAAAAGGCGCCAGAAACCGTTGGAATCAGATGTGCGTGGGGACGGCGTCACCTCGGCTACCCGTGCAAAGCTCTCCCGAGCCGCGGCTGACCATCCGGCCGCTTTTAGATCGACCGCCAGTTTGTCCCGAAGCGGGAGAAGGTAGTGGGTATCCATCTGGGCATAGGCGATCTGCTCCGGCGGAAGCGGCCGGCGGGCCCAATTGGCCCGCTGGTACCGTTTGTCCGCTCGGACACTGAATTCCTGCGCCAATATGGCGGCCAATCCGTTCTTCTCCCAGCCCAGAATCCGTGAAGCCAGCATCGTGTCAAATAGGTTGGCGAACGTGTAGGTAAAATCCCGCTTTAGGCAAAGAATGTCATACTCGGCCGCATGGAATACCTTCTCCACCGTCGGGTCGGCCATCAGCTCTCCCAGGCCGTCGAGATCTGGGAGATTCAGCGGATCAATGATATAGTCCTGGTCCAAGGTGGAGATCTGGATTAGGCAGACCTGCTCGCGGTACGCGTGCAGGCTGTTCGACTCGGTATCAATCGCCAGCGCACTCGATCGGCGTAGCTGCGCCAGGCAATCCCGCCAGACGGCACCGGTTTGGACCATGATGGGAGGGGGGAGCTTCATCGCTGCCTGAGGATTACCCTGTCCTCGCCCCGCACTTTCGACAGAACTGGTCTCCCGGCCGGCATTTGTGGCCGCATCTGGAGCAGTGCACCGCTTTCCTGATCTGGACCCGTCGGCGCGAGGCGAGGAACCAGCCGATTCCGGCGCCAATCAATACCCCACAAACTGCAGTCAATATGTATCCAATGGGAGGGGATGATGAGCCGTTCGTTGTCCGGCTCTCGGCCGGCGCCGGAGGAGGAGCGTCGTAGGTGACTGTGGCTGAATGCGTCTCATCTCTCTCTACTGCGCCGACCTGCCATTGATGGTAGCGCCAACCGTCTCCCGATAGGCCGATATCCTCAAAAGCAGCTTCTGTGACAAAACGGGTGGCCTGGGCAGGTTCCTGGACCAAGATCGTCAACTCGTCTGCCGCGATTCCCCCCAGCCAGGTGTAGACCAAGCGGACCGTATCGTCGACCCGGCTGTACGGAAAATAGTACTCGACCCGGACCATCGGCTCAGTCGTCTCGACGGTCAGCAGGGTTGCGCCGTCACCGGTTTGGGTTTGAAATGGGGCATTGAACATCTGGCCATCGCCATTGATGTGGGCAACTGCAGTGGGGTCGCCGACCTCGGTCGGAAGTCTCAGGTGGATGGTGGCCGGAAGCGTTGCTTCCGCCGAGAGCTCGGCGGTAATCAGGACCAGCACCTCCGGCCGGTCATAGTCCGGCCACAGGTCAACCCTGACCCGTGCCAGTCTTGCTACCTCCGTCTGTGCCTCCAGTGGCATAGGACTGAGCATAGCCACCAGAACCAGCATCCAGGCGATCCGATGTAGTATCTTCATGCGCTTCGAGTCGCTATTATACCACAAGGAGACTCTCGGCTCCGCAGCTCCTCTTTCAACACCATCCCAGGGCGATTGCATACTCGATCGGAACAGCGAAAAAGGGCCTGTAAGATATTCAAACTGACCCGAACTCATTCCCTGCTGCTGGAAAACCAGCGTGATTGGCGCTCAATACTGCGCCAGGGGTCTGCAAATCCGCAATCGGTTGGAAATCTGGCATCGCTCCGTCAGCAAGATATGATCGTCCATTGGAGTATGCAATCGCCCTGACACCATCCTTGATGGATGGCGCAGCCGCGATCTTGTGATATAATGCGTGCGCCAAAGGATAAGCACTGATTCTACTTCATCCACCAATAGTATATGGACAAATCGAACGCCGAATGGGTTTCCGCATCACTTCCTTCTACTAGGACCCACGAGGTAGTCGCATCCGCTCGTTGGCTGCTCAAGATGAGGTGGATCGCTGGGGCCGGGGTTTTCC